>JACRLA010000435.1 GCA_016215145.1 Chloroflexota bacterium | reverse complement strand
GAGGCTTCTGACCAGAGGAGATCGCGGAAAAACTCAACGGGTTGTTGGGAGTTTAATCTGCTTAAGTCTTCGTTGTTTACAGTTAGAAGAGTATCCATATAAAAACTGACACGTGGATGTGAATTACATGTATCAATTATGCACCATAAATGCATAGGCGGTGAAAACAATCATGCCGACGAAGATACCCACGACGGGCGAGGCAAGTACGCCATGGTGGATGTTGATGATTGCGTTATTGAGTGGTGTGGTGGTGGGGTGGTTAGTGAGGAGACGGAAGACGATTTGAAGTCGTAAAGATGCTGCACAGCGCCATCTCTTTTTTCCTTTATCCTTGTTCTTTCCTCTGATATTCCACAAGCTTTTCAATTTCCTCTTGCGAAAATTTTTGCGCCGATGTTGCCCAATAGTTTTGCGCCCAGAAGATCGCCGGATGTCTGCCGTGATCGCGGGCGATGCGCGGAAAATCGTTCAACAACCTCTCCGATGAGTCGCGCATGATAGAACGGATCACGTAATCGGGCGCGTCGGTAGTGGGGCAGTTCAAACTGATCTCGACGTAACCCGGCTGAACATTGAGCGCGGTCACTTGCCAATCGTACGATGAAGCAATCTGTCGCAGCGTTGCGCTGAGATGATCGCGCAGATCACCTTTGAGTTCGTTATAGGCGAGACGCGGCACGATGAGGAATGTATACGCCATCGCATACAGCCCGTGCGCCGTGCGCTTAAGGCTGGGCGACGATTCGGGCGAAGGGAATATAGGAGATTTGGGAAGGGAAGAAAACGAATCGGTCGATTCAGGCGAAGGGGACAAAGGAATTTTAGGAAAGGAAGGAAACGAATCGAGTGATTCAGGCGACTCGGTAGTGGCTCCGCTTGGCAACGATTCACGTTCAACCGTTTGGGTGATCGTTCGTGCCTCTTCCTTTGTTGACGATTTTAAAATTCCTGCGGCGTGCTTTGCCTGTTTGCGGATCATGCTGAGCGGCGTCTGCGCCTGAAATACCATAGCGATGATCACGCCCGATGTGACCAACGTGGAATACAACAATTGCTCGCCGACAATTTGCACTTGCGCGCCGCTTTCATTTTTTGTCCAATGCTCGCTCACGCTGCGGAGTAAACCGTTCACTTCATTCTGATTTAAATGTCCGGCGCTGGCGATCAACGTCTGATTTTTTTTGTCAATCAACATCGCCGCATTCGCCGACGATTCGAGCGTGAGCGTGGTGAGATATTGCGCCGCGCGATCCACCTCTACTAATTTTGATTCTGATCTCACAGGAGCGAGCAGCGGCTTGGGCGCGGCTTTGGGTGTGATGGCAGAAACTGGTGACGGTGCCGCCGTCGGCGGGCGCGGCGGCGGGGGAGGCGGGGCTGCCACCTTCGCTGGCGCGGCGGCGGCTGGTTGTGGCGTCACCGTTTTCTGCGGCGAGTCTGTTCGCATTTTTCCATGAACAGGTTGCGCTAACGCCTCATCTACCATTGATTCAAGTTTGGGCAAGTAGAACGGTTTGGGCAGCGCGCCTTGAAGATCGAGGATGGTGGTATCGCCCAACTCTTTCGCGCCGAAGGGCGGGATGACCATGATGGCGAGATCGGGCAAACGCGAGCGCAACCCTACGACCAGATCGCCTAACGAAAAGTCTTCAAGTTCTGATTCCACAATGGCGAGATCGAAAGCAGCGTCCTTTGCCGCGCTCAACGCTTGCGCCCCCGATTGCGCGATGACGACCTTGAATCGCCCACTGGCTTCTAACGTTTGTTGAAGCATCATGGCAAACCCAATGTTGGGATCGGTGACGAGGATGTTGAGGCTCATACCGAGAATTATACTCCCAGACTTCCGAGTTCTAGACTTCCGAGTTCTCGCGGAGCGCCCCGTAGCGAAGCGGAGTGGGTGAGAACTCGGAAGTCTGGGAGGTCTGGCGGTCTATAATGTGCCGCATCTATGAAAATCAGAATCATCCCGCTTTCTTTGATTGCCCTTGCCCTATCCTCTATGCTGTTTGCTTCGCGTGGTGAACTGCGACTTATACCAACATCTGTTTCACCCTCCGCGCTCAAGATTTCTTCTACACCCTATAAGCATTTCAATAATGCGTTTTCGATCTCTCTGCCTGACGGCTGGCATGTCACCGAAGGCGATGAGGGTGTGGTGGTGAGCGAGAAAAACGGCGGAGCGCTGTTGAGTGTGTTGTTGGTCAATACCGGGATTGCATTGGACTCGAAGGCGACTCAAGTCTATGTTGATTCGGTAGAAGCAAATTATTTTGCGTCGTTCCTTAATTACAAAGTGACAGAACGACGCTCGACGCAGGGTTGTGCAAGAGTCGGCAAAACGTTGGAGTCGAAGGGCGTAGCCAAGAGAGTTCTCTCCGAGTATTGCTATCGTGATGGCGTGATGAGCCAGCAAGATTTATGGGTGGATGCGAATCGCGCCGAAACGTATTTTGATCTTTATGAGGCAGTGACGGGTTCATTGACGATAGACTTCCAAGTGGTTAAGACCTTCAAGATGTATCGTGAACAGTATGTGTTTGCCGATTCGCAGAAGCGTCTTGAATTTAAAGTGCCGTATAGCTGGAAGCGCGAAACTGTTGAGGGCGTGGAAAAATTTACGTCACCCGATGAAGTGAATGCGCTCTGGTATTCCGCCACGCCCGCCGAATCAGCGTTGAAGTGGCTCGGCGGTCAATTTGCCGATGTCGGCATCACCGAGGATCGGGCGCTGCAAGATGGGAGTCGGCGCGTGGCGTGGAATTCCGTTGCGGGCGGTGTGAAGGGTCAAGCGGTGATCACTTCAGGCGGCACATTGGCGTGGATCATCAAATCCGACGAGTTCGAGAAATTTACATCATTCGGGGATAATCTTTTGAGTAAGTATCGGGTTGTGAAGTAGGAGTAAAGAGCTTTTACAGAGTCTTGAAAATCTCTATAATGAATGAGGTGACAGTCACTTCTGAAGTGACTGTCACCTATTAAAAATTTTCTCGGAGGAGATTATGAACAAAAAACTTTTACGTACTGCGATGCCCATGTTGTCTTTGTTGACATTAGTGGCACTCGCCTGCACCTGTGGCGGGTTCTTGGAAGATCCCACGCCGACTCCTGAACCTGTGCCGACACTCGCGCCGACCAAAGCCGGTGCGCCGACGTTGGTGCCAACCAAAGCGGGTGTGCCGACAACCGCTCCCACGCGCGCCTCACAGCCCACCCAAGCCGGAGGTCAAGCCCCGTTCAAGCTTTCGGCGACGCCTTTCGTGCATAAGAGTGGCGCGTTCTCGATCCAACTTCCCGATGGTTGGAAAACCGAAGAGCGCAACACCGGCATTTTTGCCAGCTCTGCCGATAGCGTGGGCAGTGTGGACATTTCGTTTGTCAACACCGGCACGCAGTTAGACGCTAAAGAAGTGCTGAACTACGTAGACGCTTTCGAGAAAAACTTCTTTGCGACTTACGCGAACTATAAATTGTTGGATAAGAAAACGCTGTCGGATGGTTGCGTGTTTGCCATGAAGACGTTAGCCACCAAGAGCGGCGTGGCGAAGAGTGTTGGCACATACTACTGCTACAACACCTCGGTGATGTTCCAACAAGATTTCTGGGCAGACACCGCTGTGTTTAGCCAATATGCCACACCGTTTGATCAAGTCTCGAATTCTATGAAGTCGAACTCGACGGCGGCGGCGAAATCACCTGCCTACGCCGAGACGTATACCTTTACCGATCTCAACAAGAAGTTTGAATTCAAAGTTCCGTATAGCTGGAAGTACGAGCGCACGAAAGGCACGTCAACCAATATAGATACATTCACCTCGCCCGATGGCGCAAGCGTCTTCCAAAATATCGCCTACGATGACGGCAAGACGGTGACGCAATCCGAATCCGGCAAGTTCGCCTTGAAGTTGCTCAAGGATGTCTACAAGCTGAACGATATTGTGATTACCGAGGACAAAGTGCAGAAGGATGGCAGTGAACGTTTGACGTGGTATTCCAACGCGCAGGGCGTTAAAGGTCAATCGTTCTTCGAGACGCGCGGCACAACGTTCCTCATGCTGTCGTGGATAGCTAACACGGCTGATTACAGCACCTTCTCGCCTGTGTGGGATGTGCTGTTGGATAGTTACAAGATTCCGAAATAACACTTAATCGAATTAAAAACAGCGCGGTGACGCCCAAAGATAGACTTCCGAAGTCTCGAAGACTTCGGAAGTCTGGATGGACGCCGACTCTGCCGCGCTGTTTTTGTTTTAAGTCACCTCACTCACACAACACCTGACAGGTCTTGCCGAACTTAATGTTTGCTGAATTGTTACCAGACCTGTCAGGTGTTGTGGTATAAAATACTTACACAAACCTTTAGGGCATGAAAGCCCTCAATGGTTTATATAGGAGAGCCTTTTATGAGCACTAATCTTCCTCGTTTTGTAATGCCAAATGGTCAAGAGATCACCCTCAAAGGGCAAATGACTTTGGGGCGTTCGGTTGAGACCGATATTCGCCTCGACGACACGATTGCCTCGCGCAAACACGCCGTGATTGACGTGGTGGGCGAACAGGTCACGCTGACCGATCTCAACAGCAGTAATGGAACGCATGTCAACGAATTGAAGATCGGGGCATCCGTGACTCTGCATGACGGTGACCGCGTGCGTATTGGCAACGTGACACTGGTTTTTAAATCGGCGGTGGCTTCGTCGGCGGAGACGAACAAGGTTGCCTCTCCGATGGAACAACCGCTGCAAGATGGAACCGTTGTCTGGCAAAGCGGCGCCGCCCCGATGACTTTGGTGCGCGGCGATGGATCGGAGTTCGGACTCAACCGCTCGGTTCGTATTGGGCGCAGCAAAGATAACGACATTGATCTTCTGGAAGATACCAGCGCCTCACATTTTCATTGCAAGATTGACGTGATCGCCGGGCAAGCAGTGATCAGCGATCTGAGCAGCAGCAACGGCACATGGGTTAACGGTAAAAAGATCAGCAAGCCTGTTACCCTTAAACACGGCGACAAAATTTTGGTAGGCGACTCGGTGCTGCGGTTGCGCGTGGGTGAACAGCCGTTGGTGATCGAAGACAAAACAAAATCGAGTCCGCTGGGATGCGGTTTGCTGGTGGGCAGCAGTTTGATCGCCGTGATCGGCGTTGGCGCGATTGCGATAGCGTTGGTCGTGGTCGGCGTGATCATGCTTTCGCCTACGCCCACGCCGTCCGTTGTGACCGTCAACACCTCGGGCAGCGCGACGCAACAAGCGGCGAATGAGCAAAAAGCGTTGCGCGCTTTGGTTCAAGTGATCGTTCCGGTGGGCGATCCAAAAACTACCAAGCAATCGTCAACGGGTTCGGGCAGTATCATCAGCAACAAAGGGCACGTCATCACGAACTTCCACGTCATCGGCGACAAGAAGACGGGCAAGTCGTATAACAATGAAGGTTGGGCGGCGATTGCCATCAACTGGAATAATCCCAGTGACGCGCCCGACACACTTTACATTTGCGATGTGATCAAAACAAGCGCCACGCTTGATCTGGCATTGTTGAAGCCGCGCAGTTTGTTGAAGAACGGTCAGGCGCAAGCGCTCCCGGCTGATCTGGTCTTTCCATTTTTGCCCGTCGGCAATTCGGACGCGATGAAGATCGGCGACCCGATTGCCGTCTTAGGTTTTCCCGGACTCGGCGGCGATACACCGACGTTCACGCGTGGGACGATCTCCGGCTACTTGGTTGACGACGACAATGGAATTGATAAAGGTTGGTTCAAGACCGATGCCGAGATCAACCCCGGCAATTCGGGCGGCATGGCGATCAACAGCAACGGCGAACTGATCGGCGTGCCGACTCTGGTGACGTTCAATAAACCGAGTCAAGCCACCGGCAAGATCGGCGAGATACGCCCGATCAACTTCGCCGCAGAATTTGTGAACGCGGCGCGATAATTTTGTGAGAAGAGAAACCCGCTTTTTCAAAAAAAGCGGGTTTCTTGTTTTAAGGGGTCGCCGTCACCGTTGGTGTAGCTGTTGGTGTGGGGGTGAACGTGTTCGTTGCAGTGAGAGTGGTTGTATACGTTGCCGTGTTCGTTGGCGTGTTTGAAGATGTGGGCGTTTGTGTCGGCGTAAATGTAGACGATGGTGTGAAAGTTTGCGTGGGCGTTGAGGTGTTCGATGGCGTGAGAGTTTGTGTCGGAGTCGGGGTGATGGATGGCGTGAAAGTTTGACTCGGCGTGAATGTTTGCGTGGGCGTGAAAGTTTGTGTGGGCGTTGGCGTGATCGATGGAGTGGGCGTGAGCGTGCTAGTGAGAGTCAGCGACGGCGTGAATGTCGGCGTGTGAGTCGGTGTGTGCGTGTTTGTTGGCGTGGGGGTGTAAGTGTGTGTTGGAGTAGGCGTGGGTGTGAAGGTGGAAGTGGGTGACGGCGTATACGTCGGTGGCGGCGGCACAAGCGGAATCAGAGTCGTGCTGCCTTGCACCGTCACATCTTCGACTCGAATCCATCCCTCACGAATCGCCGAATCGAGAATCTTGACGAACCACCATTTGCCATCTCCACTCTTGCCGACGATGATTGCGTTATCACCTTTGCGAAAAAAAAGGATGACGAAATAATTGAAGCCGGGTCCTTCGTAGATGGCGAGGTTGTCGTTGGCAATCGCCAACGGAAAACCTAAAAATGGATCGAAGGTTGAGGTGGGGGAGGGCGTGACGGTCGGCGTGAGTGTTGAGGTGGATGTGAGCGTGGCGGTGTTCGTTGGGCGTCGCTGCGCGGTTTGAGTTTGCGCGGCGAAGACTGTGCCTTGCACGCTGGTGGCGACTCCGCTTGGGTTGAGGGTGCAGGCGAGGGAGGAAAGGGTGAGGGCGAGGAGGATGATACCTATTCGTTGGTGGTGGTTTTGGCTCTCTAATCCGCTCATAGACATTTTCCTGAACCTTTACCGTTGTCGCGTGTGCCGCTCCCGTATCTCTACTTAGAAAAATGATTGGGACCAGAAAAATATTGAACAGCGGATTAGAAAGACGCTTCCTCCGTTAACGTCATTGCGAGTGTTCTTCACGAAGCAATCTCGGTCATGCCTTGAGATTGCTTCGTCGCAAAGAACGCTCCTCGCAATGACGCTGACGTGTCTTGCGTAAGTCCAGTTACTGTTCCCCGCAAACTCCACGCAGTCGTCTCGGTGATCTTCACCTTCGCCAATTGTCCGTGCCAATTTGCTTCGTCTTCAAAGAAAACGATCTTGTTGTTGCGTGTGCGCCCTGTCCACTTGCCTTTGTGATTCTCTTCAACCAACACTTCAACCGTTTGATCTTTAAATTTAGCGTTGAGGGTTTCTAATACGCCCGCTTGCATTTCGTCTAACGCTTTCAGACGGCGCAATTTTTCTTCTTCAGGCACATCGTCGGTCATGCGCCGCTCGGCAACGGTGCCGGGGCGGGGCGAGTAACGGGCTAGATGAATCACGTCTAACTTAAGTTCGGCGAGCAGATCGTAGGTGCGCTGAAATTGTTTTTCGCTTTCGCCGGGGAAGCCGACGATGATGTCGGTGGCAATCGCCACGTTGGGGATGCGTTGGCGGATGCGCTCGATCAGGCGGCGATAATCGTCGGCGGTGTAACCGCGTTTCATATTCGCCAACACCTCGTCATCACCCGCTTGCACTGGCACTT
>JACRLA010000163.1 GCA_016215145.1 Chloroflexota bacterium | reverse complement strand
GTCGTATATGTTAGTGTTGGGCAAGCAATTCAAAAATTTAAAAGCGGCGCGTAAAGCCTGTGAGAAAGCGTTAGCCGATGGAAGCGCGTTGGCAAAATTCCGTCAACTGGTCGTGGCGCAGGGCGGTGACGGATCGCAAGTAGATGATCCTGATAAATTACCCAAAGCCAAATTCATCGAAACTATATCTTCACCAAAGTCGGGCTACCTCAAAACGATCAGCGCGAAAGAGATCGGCATTGCCTCTGTTCATCTCGGCGCGGGTCGCGCCAAGAAAACTGATTCAATCGATCTTGCTGTTGGCTTCCTTGTTCATCACAAAGTCGGCGACAAAGTGAATAAGGGTGATCCGCTCTTCACCGTTCACGCCAACGACGAAGCTAAACTCACTGAGGCGAAGGCAAGCGCGTTGGTGGCGCACACATTTAGCAAGACGAAGGTGAGGAGGCTGCCGTTGTTTTATAAGACGTTGACATGAAAGAAAACAAAAACGAGACCTGATGAGGGTCTCGTTTGGTTTTGGATAACGTATGTAGAGACGTTCCGTTGGAACGTCTCCGAGACGACAGTTGGAACGTCTCCGAAACGACAGTTGGAACGTCTCCGAGACACCCGATTGGAACGTCTCCAAGACGACCCATCGGGTCGTCTCTACGAAGGATGCGATTTTATTTTTTCAACTTCCCTTCTTCCCACTTATATACCCACCCCTTCCCCTCATTCCAATTTTGTTTTGCATCAAACGTAATCCGTCCGCTCAAGCCGTTGTAATTGGTTTGGGCGAGAGCGGCGGCGAGGCCGAGCCGAGTCGGTTTGCCGTTTGCTTTTACATCACGCTCAATCGCCGCCAAGATAATTTTCGTTGCATCGTATGTCAGCGTTGCTAAAAATTTTGGCTCGACCCCTTGCGAGATTTTTTTATAACGATCTGCGAAAGAGGGGTCGGAAGAGTCTTGAGGGAGAGGGGCAGGCGCAATAAAGTAATTAGTAATTAGTAATTGGCGTGTGATAAACCATTCATCAAGTGTGATGCAGGGTGAGGGGCAAGTTGATTCTCGATTCCATAAACGGAAAGAGGATGACGGAAGATCGTTTGCCGATGACATCGCCACAAAGGGGATGCCGACTCGATCATAAACGGGTGCGGCGGCTTGGGTGGTGGAGGGTAGCCAATTACCAACGGCGGCAACCACTTGAGAGTCGGTGGCAACTTTTTTGGCTTGCATCATCGCTTGATCAGGATCGCCGCTATCATCGAATCCCATTAACTCCACGGTGTAGCCGCCGACTCCGCCTTGAGCGTTCGCCTCACGAATCGCCAAGCGCATGGCGTAGATCACTTCGATTCCTACATCACGATAGCGACCCTCAAACGGACCGACGAGCGCGATTTTGATGGAGGGTTTTGTTGAAGAGACGCACGCAGAAAAAAGTAAACACGTAAACACGTAGACAAGTATCGCCTGTTTACTTGCATACCTGTTTACTTGTTTACCTATATACCTGTTTACGTTTTTACTTGCATCCATATCCTAAGTGTTCCTCATATGTCACCGAAAAATTATGCGTCTTACTTCCATCGCACTTTGCTCGGAAGAAAAGATATTTTGTCTCGGCAGAATAGATGACGGCTTGCATGGATTTAAGACTCGGGTTGGCGATAGGGGTTGGCGGCAGCCCGGTGTTGACGTAGGTGTTAAACGGATGAGCGATCGTGCGCGGATCGAAGTTGAGGGGAGGCCACCAATTCGCCGAAGTGGCGATTGCGTATTGCGTTGTTGGATCGGCATCCAACTTCATATTGATCTTGAGTCGATTCAAAAATACGCTGGCGATGATCGGGCGCTCTTCATCTTTCACCGCTTCACGTTCGACAATTGAGGCGAGTGTGACCACTTGATACACCGTGAGATTTTTTTTGGCGGCGTCGGTTCGCATTTGCGTCGTGAATTGTTTGTCGAACTCGCTCAAGATGCGATCCACAACTTGCGCCGTTGTGGTTTTGGGCAGGAAGCGATACGAGTCGGGAAACAAAAATCCTTCAAGCGGCGCGTTGGCGGGGATGTCGCCGATGAACGAGTAACTGCCGCGCTTGCCGCCCGCGCGCACCATCGTTAGAAACTCATCTTTGTTCACAGCAAGATTGGGTTGGTTCGCCAGCGAGTCGGCGATCTGTTCCAGTCGCCAACCTTCAAAGACGCGAAACGTAATTTCGTCGGGCGTGGCTCTCGTTAAAATTTTGGCGAGCGTTGGGGTATTCATCGTCTTGTTCAACGTAAAGTTGCCCGCTTCGATGTTGTTATCCCAACCTTGATACTGAATGTAACGCCTCAGCACTTCGCCATCTTTCACGATCTGCATCTGTTCGAGTCGTGTCGTGACCGTGTTGAGTCCTTCGCCTTTACCTATGGCAAATTGAATCGGTGTTGTGTCTTTGCTTATCGGAGTCAAGATCGTGTCACGGTTGAGCATCAGATAAACGCGCAGTGTGCCGCGCTCGATTGGGTTGAGCGTCGTTGCGCCCGCGCCGATCGCCGCGTTTGCGCTTAAGTGTTTCGGCTTGCTCGGATGTGAACGACTCGTCCCAAAACTCAATCGGGATCGTCGTCGCTTCTTTTAACGCCTCTGCCCAGCGTTTAACTTTGTTCGCTTGATGTCCGATCTTGCCTTCATCATCTAACGGCAAACCGATGACGATCTTTTCAACATTATTCTCAAGCGCAATGCGGGCGATCTTTTCTGCGTCCTCTTTCTTCGCCGTGTGTTTGAGAATCTGCAACGGGCGGGCGATCATGCCGCCTTTATCGCTGACGGCTAAACCGATTCGCGCGTCGCCGTGATCAATTGCCAAAATACGCACGCTAGTGATTGGTAATTGGTAATTACTAATTACCAATTACTACCTCGATCCGCCACACCAGCCACGGCATCCGTTGAAACCACGTCGGGAAAATTTTTACTTCGGGGCGAGAGTTGAGAGGAAATTTATCGTAGAGCAAGTTGCCAACTTGCTCCACAGGTTGCCAACGCGCCGTTTGTTTGATCGCTTCAACATCAATCGCCGCGCTGGCGTTGGCTTTTGCCGTGATGTCAAACTTGATTCGTCCGGCGTCATCGGATGTTGCCTTCTCGTCACGCATGAACGAAACAGAATTGGGCGCAAGCGCGAGCGCATCGCCTAAGCGCCATTCAATTTCCTTTTGCCCCACCGCAAACGCCAGCCGTTCATCCACAACGGTTATCCCAACTTCGACACGCATCTCCAACGCGAGATGATCCGTTTTCTCATCCACAAAATGATCGTACGTCTCACTGACGATCTTGATCACCCGCAATGATGACTGCGGCGCGAACTCGCCTTCTTTAAGTTGCGCCAGCAATTGCGAATAGCCGCGTTGCTTGAGATCGCTCAAGGCCTGCTCTTTGGCATTTTTGCGATCCGCTTCTGTCACCGACGCAACTTTTTTCACATCGCCGCCTTTCATCGCGTCTACGTTCACCACTGCTGCTTGCGCCGAAAGCGGACCTTCAATGCTGTTGATCAAACCCGCGCCAACATTTCCGGGCGGGCCCGGTTCAATCGCCAACACCGGCGCATTCGCCGACGAGCCGCGTTGCGCTTCTAGCGTCACATCTTTTTGCGTCACGAATCGAATCGGCGTCCCCGTTGTTGTTCGCAATGCGGTGCCAGCCGGAATGCGAACAGGCTGCGCCGTCAGATTCGTAAACGTCACGTTGCCGCCCGCGCGCGCCGTCGCTTCGGGTGTTGACCCTGTCGTGATCACTTCCACATTCGTTGACAACGTGATGGACGCCACTCGCGCCGGAATGCGATGATTGCTGAAATCGGTTTCGAGTTGTGTTGCATCGGCGATGATGCTGATTGGAATGTTGAGACTCTGCCCTTGCGGCTTGATGGTGATCTCCGCACTCGGCACGGTGAGGGCGAGCATGATGATCACCGCGCTCAAGGCGATGGTCGAAATGATCGCGCGTGATGACAGAGTGATCCAGCGCGACGTTAACCATATTGGCAACGGCTTCGCCTGCGGCGGCTT
>JACRLA010000453.1 GCA_016215145.1 Chloroflexota bacterium | reverse complement strand
GCATTTTTAACCGCGTCGAGTTTCTTGCCGGTGAGAGCCGTTAAATAATTTTCAATCGCTTTCGCCGCGCCGCCCGAAGCCGGAGCCGAGGGCGCGGGTGTTGCCTGTGTGCCGCAAGCAGCGAGGAGCAACGCAAAAATAGTAAACAAGAAAAAAACTTTACGCATGAAAAATTCCTCTGGGATTTGAAGTTTGGGATTTGGGATTTTGTTCATTGTTCATTTTTTGTTTCTGATTCCGTAAACGTCCCCTCAATAATTGTTCCATCCTCTTTTTTTGTTTTCGCGTTAGATGCTTTCGCCTTTTTCTCCTCGTCACTCACTTCCCATGCCGTGTGTCCGGTAATGCTCTCCATCTGCTCGGCAACCACGTCGGCAGGACTCATTTCCATCAGCAGCTTCATGCCAATGATTAACACACCCAGATCGTCAATTTGCCCCAGAAGAGGAATCGCATCCGGCACAAAGTCGAGCGGCGAGACGATGTATGCCACCGAAGCCAGAAACGTGCCTTTGACCCACAACGGCACGCGCGAATCGCGCAACAACTTCCAAGTGAGCCGCACTTGTATGATGAAATTGCGGATCATATTCACATTAGGATCGTAGGTCATCGGACGTTTTTCTTTTGGCATAGTTGCACCTCGTTAGCAAGATTATAGTCGAATAGTCTTGTGGATATATAACGTCTCTACTTGACCACAAGACTAATAATCCAAAAAACGATCATCCCGATCAGGATCGTCAACAACGCATTGCGCGTGCGCCAAGCGATGAGCGCGGCAACGAGTCCGGCGATCCAGCGCGCGTTGCCTAGCGAAAAATCAATCGGCAAACTATTCGGGCGCAGAAGTTCGGGCAAAATGATCGCCGAGAGGACTGCCGGTGGCACGTAGCGTAACGAACGCCGCACGAGCGGCGGCATCTCGAACTTTCCCCAAGCGATGATGAAAGAAAGACGGATGAGGAAGGTAACAACGCCCATGGAGAGGATGGTAAACCACATATAAGTTGACGACATAATTTTTATTCAACCTTGTAACTACTCAGACGTCATTGCGAGGAGCGTTCTGTGCGACGAAGCAATCTCTAGGCGCGACCGAGATTGCTTCGCGAAGTGCGCTCGCAATGACGATGTATCTGAACAGTTAAATTTATTCAACCTTTTCAACCCGGCGCGGCGTGAACCGCTCGGCAATTAATCCGGCAACAATCCCGCTTAACGCGGCGATGATTAAACCCAACTTGTAATTTAGATCGTGCGCCGCCAACGCCACCACGGCGGCGACCACTGCCGCCAACGCCGAAGGCCGATCCGCTAGCGCGGGGATCATAATGGCGATGAAGGTGATCGGCAGAGCAAAGTCCAATCCCCAAGAGGCTGGCACTTGCGCCCCGAAGAAAACTCCTATCGCCGTTGAGAGTTGCCACGTTGTCCACAACGCCATTGCGCTGCCAAGATAATAGTAATGAGGCGAGCCGACGTTCTCATTAGGAGGAAGTTGTTGATAGCGCGCAATGCCAACCGCATAACCCTCATCGGTGAGCAAGTACGCCATTAAAATTTTCCAACGAATTGAGAGCGACTCAACGTAAGGCGCAAGTGAAGCGGAGTAAAGCGCGTGGCGCAAATTGACGACAAAGGTGGTCAACACGATCACGACAAACGGCGCGCTCTCTCGAAAGAGAGTCGTGCCGATGAATTGACTCGATCCGGCAAACACAATAGATGACATCGCCTGAGCGATCTCCGGCGGCAAGCCTGCGCTTCGCGCCAACACGCCGTAGATCATGCCAAACGGCGCAACGCCGAGCAGGATAGGAAGTTGGGCGCGGATGCCGGAGAAAAATGATGAGCGATTCATAAAGTGTTGGTGAGTGATGAGTAGTGTCGTCCGTGACCCGAAGGGGTGAGGCGTAAGTTTAATTCACGCATCACCCCTTCGGGTCACGTATCACGTTCTATGTGCTATACTTTTGCCACTATGGCGTCGATTCTTGTCGTCGAAGATGATCAAGCAATTGCTCAAATGATCAAATTGATCTTGGGCAAACACAATCACCAACTCCGCCACGTCAGTAATGGCGAAGAAGCGCTGCAAATCATCAACGAAAACACTCCCGACCTGATCATCTCGGATGTCATGATGCCCGGGCTTAACGGTTTTGGCTTGGCAGAGCAATTGCAAAAAGCCAACGAGACGCGCAGCATCCCCATCATTTTTGTCACCGCCTTATCTCAAATCGAATACGTCAGTCACGGCTTAAACTTGGGCGCGGTAGATTATCTCACCAAGCCCTTCCGCGCACTGGAACTGGAAGCGCGAGTCAACGCCGCCCTGCGTTTAAAGTTCGCTCAAGACGATCTGCGTAAAGCCAACGCGCAGCTGAACGAGTTGGCGCTCATTGACAGCCTGACCGAACTGCACAACTTTCGCTATGCCAGCGAATTTCTGGGGCAGGCGCTGTCACACGCCGCGCGTTACTATGAACCCCTCTCGGCGATGATGATTGACCTCGACTACTTCAAAAAAGTCAACGACACCTACGGACACTTGACCGGCAACGAGATATTAAAAGAACTGGCAGCTATTTTAAAGACCCAAGCCCGTCAAGCCGACGTCGTCTGCCGTTATGGGGGCGAAGAGTTTCTTATCATCTGCCCCAAAAATTCTAAAGAGAATTCCGTCGCAATGGCAGAACGAATCCGCAACACCGTCGGCGGGCATAAATTCCCGCACATCGGTTGGTCGCTTACCGTGAGCCTCGGCGTTGGCACGTACGATCCTCAACGCGACACTAGCGCCGAAACTTTCATCGCCCGTGTGGACGCCGCATTGTATCAAGCAAAAAACAGCGGACGCAATCGGGTGTGTGAAGCCTCGTAGCCTCGCACCACCTTCGCCACCCCTCGCCATTCGAGGCACAACCGACATGACCCCTCAAGACATTGACCGCATCTTGCAAGAAGGAATTGATGCCGTCAAACATGGTCAAACCGAACAAGCAATCCAGCTATTAATTGAAGTCGTACATGCGGATGAAAACAACGAGCAAGGTTGGTTGTGGCTCAGCTACGTAGTAAACGATCCGCAAGATAAGATCACCGCGCTAGAAAATGTGCTGACGATCAACCCCAACCATCGCGTCGCCCAACAGAATTTGGCTCGATGGCAGATTCAGCTTACCGCCGAGGAAAGCGACTCCACGGTGGCGCCGCCACCCCAAGCGGTTGCCGCTTCCCCCCAAAAAACCGGTACTGCCTCCGACTATGCACCCCATTCGCCGGTTGAATCCATCAGCAACATTGACAACATCTTTCAATGTGTCTATTGCGGCGCGCCCGCCGAACGCGACACGCGCAAATGCCCGGAGTGTGGACGCAAGTTATTCTTGAGGCGTATCCTCTCCTCAAGGCACACATCGTACATGCTGCGTAGCGCAATTTTTGTCACCATTATTCAATTCGCGTTAGCCGTGATCGAGATTGTGACATTCGCTTCGATTGCTTACGAGGGACGCAATCCGATCATCGCCTACATCATCTCGACGTTGAATCTGGGCGGCTTCTTCGGCGATTATTTATCCTGGTCGCAAACGTGGACACAAGCCCTGTTGTGGATTGCCGGGATACGAATCGCCGTATTCTTAACCTTGACGGTGGGATTGGCGGCACGCTTCACACCTGCCTATTATGCCGCTATCGGCTTTATGTCATTTGACATATTGTGGGCAGCGCTGCGTTGGGTGTATAAATTTCTTGGACCGTTCTCGGCAATCGTGGATGTCATTGCCGACATCGTCGGGTTAGCCTTCGTCTTCGCTTCAGATCGTGATTTTGCTATCAACGACGAGCGCATGTTGTGCCAACCCGATCCGCGCATCAAAGGCGGCGCAGAATTAAATCGCCGCGCGCGGTTGTACCGCATCGAAGGCAAATGGGCGTTAGCGGTCGCCTATTGGCGCGCGGCAATCGGGCAAATGCCTAACCGACCGGAATTCTACAAGAGCGTCGCCATCGGTTACGCCCAGATCGGTTATTACCAGCGCGCCTTGAACGCGCTT
>JACRLA010000452.1 GCA_016215145.1 Chloroflexota bacterium | reverse complement strand
GCTAAAGTGTTTCAGTTGTTTTCACTTTAGTCACTTCTCTCACTTTCCAACTTTAGTCACTTCTAGTTTGTCAACGTCTCGATTAACTTTCCATTCGCCCCAATGATGTCCACCTTCACCGGCAAAGTTCCATCGAGTCGATGTGTGGCGCACGACAGACATGGATCGTAAGCGCGGATCGCCATCTCGACCATGTTGAGTGTGCCTTGATCGTATTTCCCGCCCTTGATCAACGTCTTCGCCGCTTGCTTCACCGACAAGTTGATCGCCGAGTTGTTCTGGCAAGTGGCGACGAGCAAGTTGACATGAGTCAACATGCCGTCGGCATCGGTGGTGTAATCGTGGATCAAAGTTCCACGAGGGGCTTCGACCACGCCCACACCACGAGCGGCACGCGGCGTCACCTTGAGTCGAGTCTCGCGCCCGGTGATCTGTGGATCATTTAACAACTGCACCGCCATCTCGGCGTTGTAGAGGAGTTCGATCAACCGCGCCCAGTGATACAACAGTGTGAGCTGCGCCGGGCGACCAAAGTTCTTGCGGAACTCTTCCAACTCTTTTTGCGCCAGCGGAGTCGGGATGTAGTCGCAGACGTTGATGCGCGCCAGCGAGTTGACGCGATACAGACTCGGCGCGTTGTCCTCCAGCGAAAACCCGCCCTTCTTCTTGGCGTAGGGGAACTTGAGATACGTCCACGGCTCAACGTGTTCACCGATGAAGTCGGCGTAATCGTTCGGCAAAAATTCTTCGTAAGAACCGTCGGCATACATCATTCGCAGCTTGCCGTCATACAGATCAAGCGCGCCATCATTGGCGACTGTTCCAAGAAAGCCGCTGGTGATCGTGCCGATGGTCTTCACCGCGTCGAGATATTTGGGGAAGATGCTCTCTTTGGCAAAGGCGATAGAGAACTTCGCCAACTCTAACGCTTCTTGCGCCATCGGCAGCAGCGCGGCGTGTTCTTCTTTCTGCAACGGCTTGCTGAACCCGCCCGGCACTGCCGCATCGGGATGAATAGATTTCCCGGCGATCATCTCCAACATCTTGGCGCACAAGTGCCGCACTCTAACGACTCGTTTGGCAATGTCTGGTGCCGCGCCGACGATTCCGATCACGTTGCGCGTGGTGTAGTCGGCACCCGGTCCCATCACAAAATCGGGACCGCCGAGAATGTAGAAGTGGAGAATGTGTTCTTCCATGTAAGCGATGCTGTTGCACAGTTGTCGCAATTTCTTTCCGGTTGGAGTCGGCTCCACACCGAAAACCGCGTCCGTTGTTTTTGCCGCCGCGAGATGATGCGACCAGGGGCATACGCCGCAGATGCGAGTCGTGATGCGCGGCATTTCTTCAACCGGTCTGCCCACGCAGAATTTTTCAAAGCCGCGCAGTTCGATCACGTTGACGCGCGCATCGGCGACATCACCACTATCGTTAAGTTGAATCGTGACTTTCGCATGTCCTTCGATTCGACTCACGGGTTGAATTACAAGTGTCTGTCCCATGGCTACTTCCTCGCTTTCTTCGCTTGCAATCTGCCCGCGCCTGCAAAGCGATTGAACGTCGCCGCCCGATCCGGAATCTGTTTGGGATCGAGACCGATGGTCGAGAGCGCGCCCATCATATCCACCATTGGATTTGCATCGAGCTGAAGGGGACCGTAACAACCTCGACACGGCATATAAGCTTTGATACAGCGTGGGGCGCCGCCATCCATCCCGCCGCATCCCGCCCGTGTGGCTGGACCCAAACACAAGAAGCCTTGTTCCATCAAGCAACGCACGTTGTTTAACGGTTCCCCTGCTCCCTCAATCGGTTCGAGCGGACGCTTGAGTGTTCCAACTGCTTTCTTCTCGCGGATCGTCGGGCACGAATCACACACACTTTTTTCGGCGACGGCAAACGGTGTGCCTTTGAGCAAGTGCATCAACGCGCCGACGAACATATCCGGCGTGGTCGGGCAGCCCGGCAAATTCAGATCCACCTTCACCACCTCGTGCAGCGCATACACCCGATCCAACAACGCCGGCACATCGCCTTGAGGCGTGTCGCCCGAATCGGTGGTGGAGTTGCCGCGATACACGCGCTCGTAGATTTCGCTGATCTCATATTGATTCGCCAACGCCGGGATGCCGCCGAAGCTGGCGCACGATCCCATAGCGATCAACGTGTTCACGCGCGAGCGCATCAGCTCTGCCAGCTTTTTATTTTCCTCGTTGCGGACGCCGCCGGTGATGATGCCGACCTCTGCTTCGGGGATATTCATTTGCTTCTCCTCGCCCGTCTGCCCGTAGAGTTTGTGATCCATGATCACCGGCATGTGAACAAACTCCAATGCGGGCAACACGTCGAGCAGCGGTTCGCCCACGTCGAGGATGGTGACTTCACATCCGCCGCAAATGGCGAACCATTCTTGTGCTACTTTTACTGCCATAGTGCCTCCTCTCTAAATTGAAAAGCGTTTGTCAATGAGTGAACAGTGATTTTGAATTTGGGTATAGCGACCTCCTTTTGTAATTGGAGTCTGAAAACTTTTTTATCCAACACCAAGACACTAAGCCACAAAGACTCCAAGAAAAAACAAAGAAGAAACTTGTAATTGCTCAGCTGATTCGTCATTGCGAGCGCACTTCGCGAAGCAATCTCGGTTGCGTTATGAGATTGCTTCGTCGCGAAGAACGCTCCTCGCAATGACGCTGAGCAGTCACTAATCTCCACTCACTTATACGGACTCGGTCCCACCTTCTTCACCTGCTCCACCATCTCCGTTACCACTTGGGCAAAGCGTGGTCCCTCCGAGGCCGAGACCCACTCCAAGCGATAACGCTCAGGTTCGAGATTAAAATCTTCGAGCATCATCGTAATTGCGTCGGCTCGCGCTTTGGCGCGCAAGTTGCCCTCACGATAATGACAATCACCTTCGTGACAACCGCACATCAACACGCCGTCGGCGCCGTTGGTCAACGCATCAATTACCAAATTGGGGTGCACCATGCCGCTGCACTGCACACGAATGATTCGTATGTTGGGTGGATATTGAATGCGCGACGTTCCGGCTAAATCGGCGCCGGTGTAGGAACACCAGTAACAGCAGTAGGTGAGGATGAGGGGGGAGAAGGAGTCTTCCATAAGTGACTAAAGTGAGAAGTGGCTAAAGTGGGAAGTGGCTAAAGTTGAAAGTGGCTAAAGTGAGTAGAATTGGAAACAGAGTAGGAAAAATTTTTGCCACAGGCATGGAGGAAAATATGTTGAGCAATAAAGAGTTTGGACAGAAGTTGGAAGGGCGCACAAAAGCTTTTGCTGTGCAGATCATTCGTTTGGCGTCGAGACTGCCTCACGGGCGAGAGATCGATGCGATTGTTCGCCAAATAGTTCGCTCTGGCACATCCGTTGGCGCGAATTATCGAGAGGCGAATCGAGCGGTGAGCCGCGCCGATTTTCGACATAAAATCTCTATCTGCGAAAAGGAAGCGAGCGAAACCCAATACTGGCTGGAGGTCATCATCGAAGCCGAATGGATGCCTGCCGATCAAGTTAAAACTGAATTGAATGAATGTAGTCAACTTCTTGCTCTCTTTACTTCGATACGGAAAAATTCTAAGTGAGAAGTTCTAAGTGACTAAAGTGCGGAGTGGCTAAAGTGAGATCGTGTCTCGCGCTCAATCACTTTAGTCACTTCCCTCACTTTTCACTTTAGCCACTTCTTCACTTTCCACTTTAGTCACTTTCCCAAAGCCGCCATCGTCATTGCCCGCAACTGATCGAGTTTGAAATGCCACACAAAGATCGCGCCTTTCGGACACGTTGCCTGACACGTTCCACATCCTTTGCACATCGTCTCATCTACCTGCACGCGCTTTTTAATTTGTCCCGCTTCGTTGGTGTATTCGATCAACGTGATCGCTTTGAACGGGCAGGGGTCAACACAGTAAGCGCAGCCATCGCATTTCGCTTCGACCACATGCGAGATGGACGGCTCGATCTCAATTGTGCGGTTCGCCAACACGGTGGCGGCGCGCCCGGCGGCGGCAATCGCCTGCATCGCGCTTTCGGTCAGCGCCTTCTTTGGATAATGCGCCATCCCACATAAAAAGATTCCATCATTAGCAAAATCAACCGGACGTAATTTGAGATGCGCCTCTTGGAAGAAGCCGTCTTGCGTGCGCGGCACTTTCAACAATTGAGCGATCTCACCCGCGTCGGCTTGCGGCACAGTGGCTACCGACAACACCACCCGATCGGCTTCGATCAAGATGTCGCTATCCAACATCGCGTCGTGCATCGTCACCTGTAGGGGCAACCCTTGCGGTTGCCCAACTTGCGGTTGCCCATCACGGGCAGGCGCAAGACCTGCCCCTACTTGCGGCGGACGTTCCGCTTCGTAGCGTAAGAACAACACACCCGCCTCACGCGCCTGGCGGTAATACTGCTCCATGAAACCGTAAGTGCGAATGTCGCGATAGAGGACATACACTTCGCACTCCGGGTTGATCTTCTTGATCTCCATCGCGTTCTTCACCGCTTGCCCGCAACACAGACGACTGCAATACGGGCGCTCTGCCGTGCGTGAGCCAACGCATTGAATCATCACGATAGATCGCATATCGCGGATGACGGCTGGCTGGTGATGCAGACTCTCTTCAAGTTCGAGTTGGGTCAGCACACGCTTATCTTGCCCGTAGAGATATTCGGTAGGTTGATAGGGTCGCGCGCCGGTGGCGACGATGACCACGCCATGACTGATGATGTATGTCGAAGTGCCGTTCTTGGCAAAAGATTCGCCTGCGGGCAAATGCAAATCAGATGGCGATTTAAGAGTCGTCTTAAACTTGCCCACACTGCCTTCAAACGAAACGATCTCAACTTCCAGAAAGGTGTGAATGTTGGGATGGATCAACGTGC
>JACRLA010000451.1 GCA_016215145.1 Chloroflexota bacterium | reverse complement strand
GAAGGCAAGGATGGTCGAGCCGATGGGTTCACCGAGAACGGTAATTGAAACGTAGGTGGCAGAGAGATAACGCAACGCCCAATTGAACGACGAGTGCCCGATGAGTTGTGGAAAGACGGCGAGAAAAATTATGCCGACGTAGGCGGTGGTGGTATAGCCGAAAAAATTCTGTCCCGTAACCAACACGGCGATGATCAAAGTGATCGCCGCCGCGCCGTAACAGACGAAGATGTAGGGGATGAGTGAGAGTTTGGATCGAATGGATCTGCCGATGAGGAGATAAACGGCGACGGCGATTGCCCCCGCGATGGCGAGCACGTTTCCCTTAAGTGGATCGGGTGCGGAGGCGGTTGACGGCATCCCCTGAGAATCGGCGAATCCGATCAGCGCGCCGCCGATGACGGTGATGACGAGTCCGATGATCAACATCCGGCTTAATTTTTCGCGCAGCAGAATCCACGACAATACTCCCACGAAGATCGGTGAGGTGCTGACGAAGAGGGTCGAGCTGGCGATGGTGGTGAAGTGAATCGATTCGATCCAGGTAGCGAAGTGCAGCGCGAGAAAAATTCCGGCGATGGCGATGAGGAGGAGATCGCGGCGGGTGAGTTTGAAAAGTTCGCCGCGATGACGGCTGAGGGCGAGCGGGGCGAGGGCGAGTGAGGCGAGGGTGAGGCGATAGGCGGAGATGACGAGTGATGGGACGTGTTCGTTTTGAATTAGTTTGACGATGACGGATGCGGCAGAGACGGCGAGGATGCCGAGCGCGATTCCGGCGTAAGGATGAATGATAGGACGATTATCGGTGTGCATTTGCTTGACAACCCTTTTTTGTGAAGTTAGAATGACAACATTCGTTACATTGTAATCCCATGAAGGAGATTCTATGGCTCACGAACTTCCGGCACTTCCTTACGCGCACGATGCACTTGAACCTCATATTGATAAGATGACGATGGAAATTCATCACGGCAAGCATCACGCTGCTTACGTGACCAACCTCAACAAAGCGCTCGAAAGCGCCCCCGCTTTACAATCAAAATCCGCAGAAGATTTAATTAAAGATTTGAGCGCTGTGCCTGAGGCGATTCGCGGCGCGGTTCGCAACAATGGCGGCGGTCATGTGAATCACTCTATGTTTTGGGCGAGTATGAAGAAGGGTGGCGGCGGCGCGCCCGGCGGCGCGCTGGGTGAGGCGATTGCCAAAGCGTTTGGCAGCTTTGATGATTTCAAAACCAAATTCAATGCGGCGGGCGTGGGTCGCTTTGGCAGTGGTTGGGCGTGGCTTGTCACTAACAATGGCGCGCTCGAAATTGTCTCAACGGCGAATCAAGATAACCCGACGATGGGCAAAGCGATTGCCGGTTGCGAAGGCACGCCACTGTTGGGTGTGGATGTTTGGGAACACGCGTATTATTTGAAGTATCAAAATCGCCGCGCCGATTATCTCGCCGCAATTTGGAACGTGGTGGATTGGGACGCGGTGGCGAAGCGGTACGGTAAATAGCGGATGGCCGCTTCGCGTGGCGGATGGCGAATGGCAGATGGCGTAATGCGTGATAAGCGATACGCGATAAGCCATCAGCCATACAAACGAAATCAAAAATTTTTTATAGGAGAATTATATGACTCACATTGTTACAAGTTTATGTTTGCGCGATGGTGCCTGTATCGAAGTATGCCCTGTCGAGTGTATGATCCCGGGCAAGCAGGAAGACGGATGGCCTTGGATTTACATTGACCCTGATACCTGCATTGATTGCGGCGCGTGCATCCCGGAATGTCCTTTTGAAGCGATCTTCCCCGAAGATGAAGTGCCGGATGCTTACGTTGCCAAGGATGGCACGGTTATCAGCGACGCCGAAGGCAGCGAGCCTTACGACGCGCACACCAAGATCGGTGGTGGCGGCACGGTGACGATTGCCAAGACTCGCAAGTTGAAAGCGGGCGATACGATTGACTTGAAGCCGGGTATTAAACCTAATTACGATTTCTTCAAGGGTGGACCCGGTTACGGGAAGTAGAAAAATAAAAACCCTTCAGGTTGCAGAGCCTGAAGGGTTTTTTGTTGCGCGAGAAGAATAGTAACGATAGAATACGCTCGGATAGGGACGGACGATCTAGTTGGGCAAAATAGGGAACTATTGCTTTGAACACAAAGGTTTCAGTGTTGGCAAGTCTTGCGGCGGCATGTGTTGGCGTACAGGTTGGCTCGGCTATTGTCGCGACTCGTTTTGTTATTGACCAAACTCACCCCGGCTCACTCGCTTTCTTGCGTTACAGCATCGGGGCTGTTTGCCTGCTTCTGCCTCTATTGGCGTCTGCCCGCGTCCCTTTTTCTAAGCGCGATCTTTTACCTCTGAGTCTATTAGGCATCATCCAATTTGGAGTGGTGGTTGCTCTTCTTAATTATGCGTTGCAGTATATTCCCTCAGCTCGTGCAGCGATTATCTTTGCGACTGTACCATTTCAAACCATGGTATTCGCTACAGTTTTTAATTATGAACGTCTCACCTTCCCAAAAATTTTCGGGGTCATTCTTACGATTATCGGAGTAGGGTTTGTGCTTGGTGAGAGAGTCCTTCAAGCGGGAAATACTCAAGGTTGGTTAGGAGACATTGCGGTTTTTATCAGCGCGTCATCGGCGGCGGTTTGCAGCGTTTTGTATCGCCCCTATTTGCAGAGATATCCAACTCTACAAATAAGCAGTTTTGCCATGTTCGCTTCCGTTGTCTTTTTGGCGTTTTTAGCAGCAGGTGAGAATTTCTTTACTGCCTTTCCCCGCTTTACTTCGGAGGGTTGGGTCGCAGTCTTTTTTATTGGGATTAGCAGTGGCATTGGCTACTATCTGTGGCTATGGGCACTTAACAACACCTCACCGACCAAAGTAACAATCTTTCTAGCTCTTAACCCAATTACGGCTGCCGGGCTAGGCGCATTTTTTCTTGGAGAGAATATAACCGTTACGTTGTTGATCGGGATCGTCTGTGTTGTCTTAGGCTTAGTTGCAGCACACTTAGATGGTTCTCAAAAAAGCCCGGCGGTGTCGCCTAGCGATTGAAATCGCGGCTACATAAAACACGAAGTCGCCCTACGGCGACTTTAAGGTAGCCCGCGCAGGCGGGCTTCGTGTTCTTGTTGGTGCAGTTTCAACTGCCAAAAGAAATACTGCTCACTGCTCCCCTACGCCGCCAACAATTTCTCCAGCGCCGCTTTCGATTTATTTTCAATATCCGCGTGCAGGCTGTTGCCGTGCGCGTCCATTGTGACCACCGCCGGAAAATCTTTCACTTCGATCACCCACATCGCTTCGGGCACGCCGAAATCTAATTTATAAACGCCTAACACTTTAGTCACCGTCTTGGCGATGAGTGATGCCGCGCCGCCGATGGCGTGCAGATACACACCCGGCACATCCTTGCACGCCGCCGAAGTTTTTGCGCCCATGCCGCCTTTGCCGATAACGCCGCGAATGTTGAAGTGCTTCATCACGTCGCCCTGATACGGTTCTTCGCGCGTGCTGGTCGTGGGTCCGGCGGCGACGAATTTATATTGCTTGGTGTCGAGTCCGGCGACGACGGGTCCGCAATGATAGATCGCGCTGCCCACGAGCAACTTCTTGATCGCTTCGTACACTTCGAGATCGTCGCCTTGCGGCTGGCGCGTCTTCTTGATGAAGGTGTCGCTCATCCATTTATGCACCGCATCGCGTCCGGTGATCATCACGCCCGTCAGCGCAACCGGATCGCCGACCTGGAGACTGCGGATTGTTTCTTCTGTAAAGGGGAGGGTAATTGGTTTCATATTATTTTCTGCGAAGTTCACATTTCTTTGCCGCGAATTACGCGAATTTGCGCGAATAGTTTTAGTTGATAATTCGCGATCATTCGTGAAATTCGCGGCTGAAAGTTATTTTCGATAACGTCTATTGTTCATTGTCTCATTGTTCATTGTTTCATTTCTCTATTCGTATTTCACTTCTTCGCCGCGCACGGTCCATCCCTTTGATCTTCGTGGCGAGCACCGTTGTCTTGCCGCCGAAACCCATCGGACCAATGCCGAGTTGATTCGCTTCTTCCGTTAATTGTTTTTCGAGCTTATCGAGATCAGGGTTAGCGTTGTCATCTTCCATCGGGCGAAACAACGCTTCTTTAGAAACAAAATATCCCGAGCCGCGATCACCGCCGACGGAAATTCCCAAAATGCCCGGCGCGCAACCTTGACCTTGCGCTTTTTGCACCGCATCGAGCGCAACCTTACGCACGCCTTTAAGATCGCGCCCCGCGCCCAATTGATTGTTGGGTAACGAATACTGCGCGCCGACGTTCTCGCAGCCGCCGCCCTTCAACATTAATTCAACGGTGAGTTCGTCGCCTTCCACTTCTTCAAAATGGATTGACGGAAAATTATCATCGCCTAAATTGTTGCCGCTGTTCTTGTCGTAAATAGCATCCACCGCGTTAGGTCGCAGATACGATTTCTTCGTCGCCTCTGCCACTGCGCTACGAATTTGTTCTTTCAACTTTCGCGCGCTCCAGCCTTCGGGGTAATGCACCAAAAAGATCGGCGTGCCGGTGTCTTGGCAGATGGGCGTAGAATTTTTGCGCGACAGTTCCACGTTTTGCAAAATCGTTTCAATCGCGCCTTGTGCCGCCGAACCTTTGTCTTCTTTCTCGCGCGCCTCGCGTAACATTTTCTCTACATCATTAGGTAAGTTGGTTGAGGTGAAACGGATCAACTCAATCAACGCTTCAGTTAAATCTTGCATATAAATCTCCTTTGATCTATCACTATGATAATTATGACAAGATTATCTGATAGTGACAAGATTCCGTTTTATAGATGGATAAAAGACACCGAACACGAAGAAGACCCGAAGGGTTTACAAAACCCTTTGGGTCTAGTATGCGATCACGGAACGCCATGCAGCACGTAGCCGCCCCACTCGCGCAACGGTTTTCCGTCGGCGATCCATTTTCGTTGCGCGTGTGCTAATGCCGCAGATGGAGATAAATTTTCTTTCGTCAGCGCGCAATAAAAATTTTCCATGAAGTCCGGCGCGCTGTCGTCCTCTATCGCCCACAACGTCGAGAGAATCGCCGCCGCGCCTGCGGTGAAGAACGCCTGACGCAAGCCGATATTTTCTTCGCCCCGATGCAGTTGCCCCAACGACGAGTGACAGGCTGACAACGTAATCAATCGAGCGCGCAATCGCAGTGTGGCGATCTCGTCGGCGTGCAGGTCGTCGTGATGAAATGCCAGCCGTGAGAGTTCGCCGTATTGAGATTCGATCACGGCGTGAGTGGCAAAATGGATCACGTCGGGCGACTCGGATTCAATCAGCTTCCTCACGGTTGCGGATGCCGCCTCTTCTTCGATCCCCGTTGTCTTGGCAAACACTTTGTGAATCGCTTGCGCTTCTATTTTCGCGTGCGGCAGCGGCGGCAACCGCCCGCCGAAATTTTCCACGCCTATAACCACAGCCGATTGGGGCCGGGTGTTGTTGTTTTCGATTCTGTTGAGAAGGAAAGATAAACTGGTCAGCGAATCGGCATGGACTAGCGTGGCGCGTTCACACAAATATCTTTCGCCGTCATGCAAAGCGTGGAAGGGCAGGTGATGCAATGAACCTGACGGGATCAGGATCAATGTTTCATCGGGTTTAAGTTTGGCGCGGAGTGGATCGGGCAACAAGATAGAATCCAGCCGCCGCAGGTGAGACCGCATCACCGTGTTTTGCGCGAACAGCATCCGCCGTCGATCCGGCTGAAGAGAGGAACACAGATCGAGCGCGAGATGATCCAGCGGAGAGAGATCGCATACATGCAGAGTCGTTTCCGATTCAGTGATCGCCGCGATCAACAATTTTGAATCTAACCAGTGATAGAGCAAGCACGACCACTTGCCGAGGCGTTGAAGGGGCGCGAGGTTGAGCGCGTCGGGCAAGTTCGATTCGGAAATGGATGCGCTGAGCGCGGTGCGGCGGCGATAGTCTTTTCCCAAGCGATCCAATTCGTCGAGCGCGGCTTGATGTTCGGGGGTCGGCGGACGGATGAATGACTCGTTGAGGTCGAGACGCAAACGCCAGCGCAGTTCGGTCATGCGCCCACGCAGTGATTCGAGTTTTGGATCGGGGGGCGCGGTAATTCTCTCGCTTCGTATATGATTTGCCAAAAGTTGAGCGCGATGTGTTTCGATGAGAGTCAGCGTAGTTTGAGAATCATTCAAACGCAATGCCAGATGCAAGGCGCGATTAATTTCTTCGCCGCGTGAGGAGAGGAAAGTATCCACGAGCGATTCGTGCGTCAACCAGCGGCGCGACTCGGACATATAGCCTATCGCCTGACGGTAATGTTCTAACGCGGTTTGTAGATCGCCGCGCGCTTCGGCGAGATGCGCCAAGCCCGCCGCGCAGCGCCACGCCAGATCGGGCAAGGCAGATTGAGTCAGTTTAAGCGATTGCGAATACATCTCTGCCGCGCGCGAGTCGTTGCCGATCAGGCGATGCAGATCGGCAATTTGAATTTGACAGGAGAGGGCGTTGAGCATCATCTTGAGTTCGCCAAAAAGTTTTTCGGCGTTGAGGGTGGCGTCCAACGCTTGAGGCAAGTCGTCCTGCCGTCGAAGTATCTCGCCGCGAATCTGTTCGCACACGGCGATGTAGCCCCGCGCATTTTGCGATTCGCAAATTTCACGTCCTTCGGTGAGATACGTTAACGCTTGGGCAAAATGTTCTTGCCGCGCTTCGGCGAGAGCCAGGTGCGCCAACGAACGCGCGGCGGGGAAGAGGGCGTTGCTCTGGCGATACGTCGTCGCCGCTTGCAAAAGATTCTCTTTGGCTTGCGTTAGGTCGCCAAGTTCCAGCCA
>JACRLA010000475.1 GCA_016215145.1 Chloroflexota bacterium | reverse complement strand
CCAATCGCCGCCGAATGCGTGTCGGGCAAACCCATCACCACTTGCACGTTCTCAGGCAAGCCCAACTCTTTCGCCGCCTCGGGCGTAAGCGTGCCAAGAATATCTACCGCGCGTTTAAGATCAGGGAGTTTGTCGCGCTCAACGCCTGCCAACTTTAACAATCGGTCATCATATTTAATGCGGGTGATGTCGCGGTTGTCGGTGACCCAATGCAGAATGATCGAATCAAACGACGCGGCGAATTTTCCCGTGAGTCGCAGATTCAAATAATCTTTTGGCTCAAGAAATTTAAACGTCTGCTGATAAATTTTTGGAAGTTCGTTTTTGAGGTAGAGGATGTGCGAGATCGAATCTTTGCCGGAGTGCGTGGGGATGCCGCCACTGAACCACAACCACGTTGCCAACTTTTCAACGCCATAACCTTCGACTTTAATCCAGCCGTCGGTGACCTCTTTGGCGTAACGCGCGCCGCGTGAATCCATCCAGATGATAGCGTTCATCAAGTGGTTGCCATGTTGATCTACAGCCACCGTGCCTGACCATTGCGTGGTGCAAACGACGGCGATGATGTCGGCGACCAAATCGGAATGTTTCGCCAACAAACGATGTGTGGCTTTTTTGATCGCTTGCCACCAATCATCGGGATTCTGTTCCGCGCCGCCGTTGGGGAAAAGAATCAGCGGCGTCTCTTCAAATTCATAATCCACCACGTCGCCTTCGGCGGAGACCAACGCTACTTTAGGACCCGACGTGCCAAGATCGATTGCGAGGATATATTGGTCTGTCAACACTGTAGGCTCCTTTTCTTCAAGTTTATACTTCGCGCGGGATGCCCGAAAAGAAACGAGCGACTGAAATTCAATCGCTCGTTTCTTTTTTATTCTTATTCTCGTTCTCGCGCAATGCTTCCAAAAAGGGAATGGCTTTCACGATTTTGATTCCGCGATACTCGCCGCCGAGCGAATCAAAGTGGGGATCATAAGTCACGATGTAATTTGCTCTGCCCTCGATAGCGCAAGCGACGATAACGTCATCATCGGGATCGGGCAGCAGTGATTCGATCTTTTCAGGCGGCACGACAACCCAGTCAGGTAACTTTTCAATTATGGTCAGAACTTCAATGATGCGTTCTTGGGTGACATCACGATCTTCTAATTTTTCAGCAATTTCATCTGCCAGCGTATCACACATCAGCAAAACGTATTGTTCCTTTTGAAGACGCACAAGCAATTCGCGCGTCGGGCTATTTGGATTAGTGCTTAATGCCGCCGAGATGAACACATTGGTATCCAGCACCGCGCGAAGAAGATCAGTCACCTTTCCACTCCCCCTCGATAGCAGTACCAGTGGTGATTGCTTCAGAGCGAATCTCATCTATAACTTTAACTAATCGCGTTGCTAACTCGGCGCGTGACACATTCCCTAGCGCGGCGGCGCGGCGTTTTGCCTCAGCCCTCATAGCGGACACCGAAGCACGCGGCGTTTTGTGTTGTAAAGGAGGGCGACTTGTTTTGATTTTCTCGATCAGCACAGCAACTATTTCCAGTTCGTCATTTTGCAGAACAAGGATATCGCTCATCACTTGTTTTAGCATTGAGTCGGTTTGAGGGGCTTGCATAATTCTCTTCCTTTCACTTACATAATGCTAATCAATGCTCGCTCGGGTTTAGTCACTTTCTCGCCTTGATCTTACACCATTTCCATTTCTGTTTTCCAAGGGCAAAGCCAGTATTCGAATCTCCGTGGGGCAACGATTCAAACCCAAAGGGTCTTTAAGACCCTTTGGGTTTTTGTTTCACCCACAACGCAAACAACAAAAACCCGGCAAACCGCACCGCCGCGCTGACGAGCAACGCGCCGCCCACACCGATAGAGGTCGAGGCGAGCGCCGTGCCGATCAACGGCGCAAGGATCGTGGCGAGGTATTGCATACTCTGGGCAATCGAGACAAATATCGCGCTGCGATTCTGCGGCACGACTTTCATCAACTCGTCGAAGAAGACCAAGTCAATGCCGCACTGAAAAAATCCGCCGAGCGCAGCGTAAAACGCCACCAGCTCTACTTGATGCGTGAACGCCATGAGCGCGGGATACAAACTCATGCCGAAGGTGGAGGCAAGCAACACAAACCGCGATCCGCGCCACTGCGATGTCCGCACCCACAAGGTGTAACCGAGTAGCACCACCGCCGTCGCCGCCGTGTTGATGATCCCGATCCAAGCATCGCTGGCTTGAATCTCGCGCACGTAATAAATCGGGAAGAGAGGTAGACCCAATGCGTTGCCGGAGAGAAATACAAATCGTTGAAGCGAGAAGCGAACGAAATCACGCTCGCTCAAAATATCGGACACGCTGCCCGCCAGCCGCTCGCGCAGCCCGCTCGTTTTCACCTCGGCGGCTGCCGCCACGTTGTCGGGGATGACCAGTTGATTGGAAAAATAATAGCTGATCAATCCGCCCGCCGACAACCCGATGAAGACGACTTGATAATTTAAAGGAAAGCCGATTCGATCTAGCACCTGCCCGGCGATGGTGGCGACGATGGCAGTGGTCACTCCCAGAATTGTCCAACGCCGGCTCATCAGCGCATACCGCCCATTGGGTCCCGCCACTGCGTTCATCACCACGCTGAAGGCAACGTTCACCGTGATCTGCGGCAAGGTGACCACTGCCCAAATTGCCAAGATCGCCGCCACTTGATAATCGCGCGGGATGAGCAGAGTCACAACGCCGGTCATGGCATATGCCGAGACCACCATCAAACGCGCCGCGCTGAACCAGGGGATGATCTTTTTTCGTGTTTGTAAAAAACGCCCGACGAAGATCGAAAAAATTAAACCCGTGAAGCCGGGCATGGAGGTGAGCAAGCCCACTTGAAAATTGGTCGCGCCCAAGCGGGTGAGGAAGACCGGCAGAAATTGACTGGCAGCGCTGGAGAGTCCGATGCCGATGCCGTCAATTTGAACGTTGAGGAAATTTTTGCGTTGAAGCGGTGATGAATCTTCCGGCGCAACCGACCAACGAGGAAGAGAGAGGCGTGATTTTTTATTCACCTAAGAATCCAAACAATGAACAAGAAGCAAAATCCCAAATCCCAAAATCCCAACTTTGAACTTTGAACTTCTACTTACCATTTACTATTTACCCTTATCGCCTTCGCCAAACGTTGTTGATATTCTTCGCGCGAAATTTCAAACGCGCCAAAACGCCTGAGGTGCGGAGTCATGTATTGCGTATCGTGCAGAACAAAACCACACTGACGCAAATGATTCGTCAGATGGGCTAACGCCACTTTGCTGGCGTCCTTCACTTTGCTAAACATACTCTCGCCCGCAAACAACCCGCCGACGTGAACGCCATACAACCCGCCGACAAGTTTTCCATCCAACCATGCTTCAACGCTGTGTGCGAAACCTAAACGATTCAGTTGCGAATACACTTCCACAAACTCATCGCTGATCCACGTATGCTCGCGCCCTTTGCCCGGCGCGGCGCAGGCTCGCATCACGTCGCTGAAGCACGTATCAAAACGAATCTCGAATCGATTCCGCTGTAGCACACGGTGCAGTGAGCGTGAGACGCGAAACGATTCATCAAGCGGCAAGATCGTGCGCGGGTCAGGATCGTACCAACTCACATCGCCATAGCCGTCCGCCATCGGGAAGACGCCTTGCGAGTAGGCGGAGAGGAGGAGTTGAGGGGAGAGAGATGGCACTTGGCTGATTGCTAATGGCTGATGGCAAAAAAATCACAAATCCAAAATTGGATAATACGCTTGCGGCTTCTTCTTCTCTGTCGCCGTCTCCGCCGCGTTTGCCAAACGCAACAAGGTATGCTCGTTCCACGCCCGACCCATCATCTGCATCCCAATTGGCAAACCTTTAGAGTCATAACCCACCGGAAATGAGATCGCCGGTAAGCCGGTTAAATTTCCAGGGAAGACGTAACGCATCAACTCTGTCACCACGCTCAAATCCGATTCGCCATCAGTGACGGCATCCGCCGGAATCGGCGGCGCGGTGACGGCGGTGGCAGGTGAGACGATCACATCCACATCGGCTAAAACTTTGGCGAAGTTCGTCATCGCCCGCGTCCTCATCTGCTGCGCTTGCACGTAATCACGCGAATTGAAGGCGCGACCAATCGCCAAATTAACTCGCACGTCGAGTCCAAAATCGCGGCGATGTTTTTCGTAGAAAGGCTGCATCGCCGTCGCCATCTCGCCCAAAATAGTGATGACGTGCGCGATGCGAGTCAGATCGAGATCGGGGATTTCGATCTCGCGCACTTCCGCGCCCATGCCCACAAAATTTTTCAACATCGCCTCACACGCCGCAACAATTTCCGGCGACGCATGGTTGAACCATTCACGATACACGCCCATCTTGAGCCCGCGCAAATCCATGTTGCCAAAATCGGCGAGAGACGGCGCGGGTTGATAGTGCGTGTTCGGGTCTTGCGAGTCGGCGCCCGCGATGACGGCATACATCAAGGCGGCATCCGCCGCCGAACCGGCTAAAGGTCCGAGATGCGCCAGCGTCCAGCACAAGGGCGCCGCGCCGTACTCGCTGATTCGCCCGAAGGTAGATTTGAGTCCAACGAGTCCGCACAACGCTGCCGGAATACGAATCGATCCGCCGCCATCCGCGCCGAGCGCCACCGGACACAAGCCCGAT
>JACRLA010000474.1 GCA_016215145.1 Chloroflexota bacterium | reverse complement strand
TTTCGCCAAAACGCGAATTGGCAGGTGAAGAGATCACCACCGCGTAAATATCTTGGCGCGGCGCGGCACGACTCTGCAAATTGACCGACGCCGGAATGCCCAGACGCAAGAGCGCATCGCGGAATGAATAGGCAAGGTTTGCCGAGATGGTGCTATAGCGGAACATATTTTTGCGAGCGTCATAACTGCCATCGCCACACCACATCCCGCGCACAAACTCGGCGAGCAAATCAAGTGGCGCACTCAGCACCCATTCTGGCACGCGCTTTTCATAAACATTCGCACCGAACTCGCGAGTGAAAGCACGCGCCGCTTCAGTGGATGAAAGCACAAGGGTTTGTCCATTCTGACGTGGACGGTTGGCGATTGGAGATTTGCCAAAGTATTTCTCGACAAGCGTGTGTGTATCTTCCAACAACTCTTTCTCTTCAACATGAAACGAGAAAGAAAGGTAATGCTCGTTATCCGCATGACCCTCGGCGAAGTAATAACCCAGCAAGCGATAAAAATCTTTCTCTTGAGGAAATTCTACGTAACGCTCAACAGGCTGATGTCTGCCGCGCCCGAACGGTATCGTCACACCAGCGTAAGCCATCTCCATTTCCGGTTGTGGCACAGGAATGGCAAGATAATCGCCCACCTTTAAAGTGGCAGGTGTCGTCCACACTAAATTAAATTCTTTATTGCGCTCGTTTTGTCTCTTGCGGCGAACAACTAAAAGCGGATGATCTTCCGTAACCCGCAGCTGCCTATCGCTGTCGCCGAAAAAGCGGATCGAATAAACGTCTCCGCGATAGGGACGCTTCATCGCATGATAGACATTGCGATAACGACCCTGATGCGTCATCACTTCGTCGCCTACTTCAATTTGCTCAATTGGCTTTTCACCGCTGCGGGTGCGGACTCGCGCCCCCGCTAAAAAGCAACCCTCAACGTAATGCACCTGCGCCCCTTCATCCACAATAATCAACGTGCGCTCAAATTGCCCGGTGCCTTCGGCGTTCAAACGGAAATAGGCTTGAAGCGGCATCTCGACCTTCACGCCTTTAGGAACATAAACGAATGAGCCGCCCGACCAGACCGCGCTGTTGCAAGCGGCAAATTTATTATCGGATGGCGGCACCACCGTGCCGAAGTGTTCTTTAAAAATTTCGGGATATTTTTTGAGTCCATCATCCGAACTCAAAAAGATCACGCCCAGCTCTTCGAGATGTTTCTGCACGCTGTGATACACCATCTCGCTTTCATATTGCGCGCCTACGCCCGCCAAAAATTTACGCTCGGCTTCGGGGATACCGAGTTTGTCAAACGTGTTCTTGATGTTATCCGGCACATCGTCCCAACTGCCTTCGCTCGTCTTCTCGGTTGGGCGTGTGTAATAAGTGATCTCATCAAGGTTGAGATTGATCTGCCCACCCCAAGTAGGCATCGGCTTCTTGTTGAAAATTCCTAACGATTTCAAGCGAAAGTCGAGCATCCATTGTGGCTCGCCCTTCATCGCCGACATTTCTTTCACCACATTCGGTGTAAGACCTCGCTCCGCCTGAAAAGCATACTTCACATTGTCGTTGAAGCCATATTTGTATTCGCTAAGTTTAACGAGCTCTTCGGTTTGAGTAGACATCGTTATGCCTCAACCTTATCTTCATGCTTCTCGCGCACCCAGTCGTAACCTTTTTCTTCCAAGTGCAACGCGAGATCAGGTCCGCCCGTCTCCACAATTTTGCCGCCGAGCATGATATGAACGATCTGTGGCTTGATGTAATTAAGCAACCGTTGGTAGTGAGTGATCACCAACGCGCCCATCTTGGGACCTGTCAGCGCATTCACGCCTTCGGCGACTACGCGCAGCGCGTCAATATCCAAACCCGAATCAGTTTCATCCAACACGGCGATCTCCGGTTCGAGAGTTGCCAGTTGCAAAATCTCGGCGCGCTTCTTCTCGCCGCCGGAGAAACCTTCATTCAAATACCGTCCGGCAAAATCGTTCGGCACTTTGAGCAATTCCATTTTGCTCTTTAACATTTTTCGGAATTCGGGGATGGGAATGCCTTTGTCTTCCGGGTTGGCGGCGCGCCGTCGGGCGTTGATGGATGTGCGTAAAAAGTTGGCGACAGAGACGCCGGGGATCGCCACCGGATATTGAAACGCCAAAAATAATCCCAAACGCGAACGCTCATCCGGTTCGAGTTCGAGTAAATCAACGCCTTTGAAGATCACTTGCCCCGCCGTGACTTTGTAATTAGGATGACCCATCAAGGCGTAAGCCAATGTGCTTTTGCCCGTGCCGTTGGGTCCCATCAAGGCATGGACTTCGCCTTGCTTCACAGTTAAGTTCACGCCGTTCAAAATTTGTTTATCGGCAACACTGACGTGCAGGTTGCGAATTTCAAGGACAGTTGTCATTCAGAATTTCTCCTCAATCAATGGATGGCGCGATTATACTCGCTGGATCGCCTATCGTCAATATTTATGATAATTATATAAAATATTGACACATCGGTGCGAGACTGATATACTCGCCCAAATGATCAGCACACGCGACACGATTCTTACCACTTTACGGCAACGCGGCTCTATGGACATCAACGAGCTGGCGGAAGCCGTCGGCATCGGCGCGTTGTCGGTGCGCCACCACCTCTCCAAGTTGCAATCGCTGGGGATGGTCTCGGCGGCGGAAGTGCGCGCCGGAGTCGGCCGCCCCAAGCAAGTGTATTCGCTCACACCCGAAGCCATCGAAAAATTTCCCACGCGCTATCTCAAGTTTACCGATCGTTTGCTAGACGAGATGAAGGCATCCGTACCGGCTAAAGTGATCGAGAAAATGTTTTCGGCGATGGCGAAAGAGATCGCCGTGAACAACGCCGGAAAGTTTAAAGGCAAGTCATTAGATAAAAAGATGGGAGCGTTGGTGGAGATGTTAGGTGAAGAGGGCTTCATGGCGAAGTGGAATAAAGTGGGCTCCGCCTACGAACTGACGGAGTACAATTGCCCTTACATGGTCATCGGACGCCGCCACCCTGAAATTTGCACTATTGACCAATCGTTGATCAGCAACGTGTTAGAAATGCACGTTGAGAAAAGTTCGTGTCAGTTGAACGGCGATCAATGTTGCGTGTTTACGATCAGCAATCCTAAAACAACAAAAACGAAAAAAGGATAACGTATTATGAGTGAACCTTTAACGTGGACAGCCGAACAAAATAATCCCGATCTTGCAGCGCAAGTGAAAGCGGCTTTGCGTGAGGTGGTAGACCCCGAATTAGGAATGAACATCATCGAGCTGGGTCTGATTCGCGACGTTGATCTAATGCCTGACCGCGCGCACATCAAAATGATATTGACCACGCCGTTCTGCCCTTACGGTCCGGCGATCATGGAAGAGACACGCAAGAAGGTGGCAACGACGGCGAACTTGCCCGCCACAATCGAGATGACTCCGGAGATGTGGTCGCCTGAGTTAATGGAAGAGGGCGCGGGTGCGGATTGGGGACTCTTTTAGTAAGTGGTAATTGGTAATTAAAAATTTAGACCTTGAAGGTTTCGCAAACCTTCAAGGTCTTTTTGTTTACATCGAAGGTTTGTAATTGGGATCGAGATATTTTTCAGGTTCTTTCTTGAACGAGTTCATGCAGCCCGGCGCGCAGAAGTAATACATCTTGCTTTTGTATTCGTATTTCCCCGCCGCGCCTGCCTCGGTCACTTCCATGCCGCATACGGGATCGGTGTGTTTCTTCTCATTGGATTG
>JACRLA010000076.1 GCA_016215145.1 Chloroflexota bacterium | reverse complement strand
CCATAAAATTTTGCGATACCGCCTAACGTCTCACCCGAACTCACAACGTGGATGAGCGGCGTGGGCGAGGGTGAACCTTGCGCGGTAAGAGTCGGTGCCACCGTTGGCATGAGCTGTTTGGCAAAGTATTTGGCGAGCAGTGGATTTAAATCCGCATTCGTGTGCCGCCGCAGCGCAACAAAAAGATCGTTGCTGTTCACCGTGCGCCCAGCGCTGTTGGCATAAAAATCTCGCAAGAAGGCAAAGAACGAAGCGTCACCTATCGCCGCGCGCAAGTCACGCAAGAATAGCGCGCCGCGCCGCAACAAATTGCGCGAATACTCTTCCGTGTCGTTAAATTGTGAAGCGGCGCGATCCAAATTGCCGCTCGGTTGCCAATAATTGATACGCGAGTCCCAATACCACGATTCGAGATTCGGATAATGCGTTTGGTAAAACAGTAGTTCCGAATACATCGGAATACTTTCGTTGAGCCACGGTTGCGAATACGAATCGCCCATCACCGCCTGCCCCCACCACAAACGCGACATTGCCTGCGGCGTGAGCGCGATCAAAAGTGAATCGGGGCGCCCCGAATAATCGGCGTAGCCTCTGCCCGTGTGCAAAATAATTCCACTCGCCGTCGCCGAACCCAGATAGGCATTCTCGGCAATCGCCAACGTCGTGTAAGGATACGCGCCGAATCGATCCGTGAAAAGTTTGAGCGACTGCGCTCCCGCCTTCAATGCTTCTTGCCCGGCATCACCATGCTCCGGCAAATAATATGACGTGAGAGTGACGTTGCCTTCGCGCTGAGCTTGCGTTTGATATTTATGACTCGCGGCGAAGGCAACTGTGCGCGCATTGCGGATATTAAATTTCCAATTGCCCGATGATCGGCTCATCGCCCCGCCGCTTGTAACTGTTACCGACTCCGTTGTTGTCACATTCATTTCATAATCCGCCGAATCGGTGAAGATGGGATCGGCTGGCAAGGGGTCAGTGGCGGCGTCACCGGGCATGAGCCAACCCGATCCGCTTCGATAGGGAGTTAAGATCGGGTACCAGTTAATAAATTGAATCAGATCATTGCTGTAACCGATGTTGCCTGACGGTGGGCGCGTGTCGAGGGTGATCTTGGGCGCGATGAGGGCGTAATTAAATGTGATCGTCGCCACGCCATTCGCCGGAGTGCGCTTGGGCAAGTTGACGAGGAGCAAACCATTTTTCTTTTGATACGTAGCATTGCCTTCGGCAAGCGTGATGTTACTCAGCGCCCACAGATCGGCAGAGCGCAGCGCGGTTGGCAATTGAAAGACTACTTGAGTCCACGCATCGGGACCGGGGTTAGTGACTTCCACCGTTTGAATCACCGTCGCGCGATGGGCGACATAATCAAGTGTGACGTTGAAACGATACGAAGCGATCCATCCGGAAAATTTTCCCAACGGTACGGGAGTGAGCGTTGGCACGTTGGACGATGGCGAAGCGATGCGTGTGGAGGTGGAAACGGGCGAGGGGGTTTCGGGGATGGGAGTGGAGCAAGAGACAATGAACAATGAGACAATGAATAATGAACAAAGTCTATTAAATCCCAAATCCCAAAAACCAAAAACCCCAAACTTCAAACTCCAAAGTTCAAACTTCAAACATCCAACTTCCAATTTCCAACGTCCAACTTCTAACATTCAATCTCCGCTCTCCCTCATCGTGCAAACGCGCTCATGATCTGCGCCGCGCCCCACAGAACCATCGCCACCAACAAAAAGTTCAGCCCCAAACGCACCTGAAAAAATTTCCAGTCGGCGATCTGCGCTTTGGTGTGGATGGCGCTTAACATTGAAACATTAAGATCGTTATTCGTTTGATTGGTGAATTTGCGGATAAAGTCTTCTAAGCTCAAGCGGCTGATGCTGTCGAAATACAGCAACGTTTCCACACCCGGCACCGAGGGCCACGGGCGCAGAGTCAACACGGCGCAATAGATCGCCACGATCAACGCAACGAACATCAAGATGATCAACAGAGCCGAGAAACGGCTGAAGATATTCTCGCCGCTATCAATCAAGGTGATGCCGGTTCCTTTGTTCAACGCGCCGGTGATGGCAACCGCCACCAGCGCGCTGGTCGCCAACAAGAGGAGTCCTTGCGCTTTAGAGTCGGCGAAACGGATTTGATCTTCCATGTGACTGAAAAGGACTTTCATCAATTCAGTGGTCTCGGCGTTCATTGCCTCCACCCACTGTGGCGGCACGACGAGAGATTGTTTTTTAGTTGCCATATCGTTCAAGTCTCATGTAGATCGCCACACCTGACAGGTCTTGCCAAATTTAACGTTCGCCAAATTTTGAACAGACCTGTCAGGTGCTGCTGCGCGGCTTCTTATTCTTCCGGTTCAATTGTAAACGTCAACGGGTAGCCTTCGGCTCGCGCCATGCCGTGCGCCTGCCCCACCAGATACTTTGCTTGTTCAAGCGGATACGTTGCGATATATGCCACACCCGTGACGTGGGCGCGTTGAGTGATGGCGACTGCTTTGAGAAGTGAAAAGTTGAAAACCGATTGCAGAACGTGGATCACAAAATCGTACGGCGTGAAATCGTCATTGTGAATCAAAACTCGATACGGCGGATCGAACATCACCTCTTCATCGGGAGCGACTTCAAGTTCAATGTCGGTGTCAGTATCGGGTTCGGCGGGGGCAAGATTGAGAAACAGCATCGCTAAAGATTGTAGCACGAGGGTAAAACAAAACGGGTAAGATCGAGAGGCACGGTTCACCAACGTGAAGAAACAGGTTTACAAATCTTGGACGGGTTGGCGGCAGCCGCCGGGGCATCACGGTTGTTAAAGTTAAATGCCGCGCACACAGGTCACGCGCTCTCTATCGCGCTTGTGCCGCACGCGGCAATGCGTCAGACTCGATCAGGAGAATTATCAATTGGGTGTGTTTCAAATGAGTTGAAGGAAAGAACGTCCCGAAGGTTTTGTCGAGAAAATTTTGTCGTTTTAGCCAACCTTCGGGACGGTTTCAACTGAAATGAAACGCACCCTTATCAATTTGTTAGCCAAGACGACGGTAAAAGAAAATGATCGTCTCACCGCGCTCTATCCCGAAAGCATTCCTGTAAATGTAACGGTGCGCTTG
>JACRLA010000454.1 GCA_016215145.1 Chloroflexota bacterium | reverse complement strand
GCCGCGCGGCGAGCGTGAAGCGATCAAAGCTGATGGCGTGACGACCAACAAACACGGCGTGACTCTCTTTCAACGTTTCGCCGATTGTGTGCCGATCATTTTGTATGATCCGATTCAACGCGCGATTGGGATCGTTCACGCTGGATGGAAAGGGACGATCTCCGGGGCTGCCGCCTCGCTGGTGAAGGCGATGAACGAAACTTATAGCTCCCAACCGCGCCACCTCATCGCTGGCATTGCTCCGTCTATTTGCGCCGATCATTATGAAGTGGGCGATGAAGTTGTGACGGCAGTGCGCGGCGCATTTAAAAACTCGGATGAGGTGTTGATCAAAAAAGGTGAGCGATATCATTTCGATCTTTGGGCGGCGAATCGAATTGCCTTGCAAGAAGCAGGTGTGGAACAGATCGAGGTTGCGGGCATCTGCACCTCGTGTCGAAACGATTTATTCTTTTCGCACCGCGCCGAGCAGGGCAAGACCGGACGGTTTGGGGCGTTGATTGCGTTAAGATGATTCCATGACTCCGTCATTGCGAGCGTTCTTTGCGAAGCAATCTCAGACTTCGCTGACGCGAGATTGCTTCGTCGCGAAAAGCACGCTCCTCGCAATGACGCCTGATCGCTCTATTCGTTAAATTCGCATGTTCGTGACATTCGTGATTAAAATGTCTACTCTTCAAGATCGTTATTCCATCATTTGTGATCGCCTCGCCTCTGCTGCTCAACGCGCCGGGCGCGATCCGAAGGATGTGACGCTGATCGCTGTATCTAAAGGCAGATCGTTAAACGATATTCTGGAATTGCGATCACTGGGTCATAAAGATTTTGGCGAGAACCGAGTGGAAGAGGCAAGCGAGAAAATAAACGCCACGCGCAACGACTCGCAACAAATTACGTGGCATATGATCGGTCACATTCAAAGCCGCAAGGCGAGAGATGTGGCGGAAAATTTTGAGTGGGTACATTCGGTAGAGTCGGCATCACTGGCAGAGAAGTTGAGTCGCGCGGTGGCGGCACTCCAAACAGCGCCGCCTTTGTCAATCCTGTTGGAGTGCAATGTCTCAGGCGAAGAATCCAAATACGGTCTGCAAGCGAATCATTTTGAGGACGCCGTTCAGTGGGATCAGTTATGCGCGATCATCGAATCGATTCTGGCACAGCCGAATCTGCAAGTGCGCGGGCTGATGACGATGGCGCCGATGGTGGAGGCGGCAGAGGCGGCGCGACCGGTGTTTAGGAAATTACGCCAATTGCGTGATAAACTTGCGAAGCAATTTCCAGTAGCACATTGGTCTCATCTTTCGATGGGCATGACCGATGATTTTGAAGTGGCAATTGAAGAAGGGGCGACGATGGTAAGAATAGGGCGGGCGATTTTCGCTCCACCGAAAAACTTATAGGATGTATATGGCAACGACTCTTATTTCACTGCTACAATTACTCTCGCAATTATTTTCGCTCTTGATCCTTGCTCGTATTTTAATGTCGTGGGTGCAAGTGGATCGGTATAACCCGGTTGTTAAATTTATTTTCGATCTGACCGAGCCGATCCTGGCGCCGATACGCCGCGTGCTGCCGCAAGCCGGGATGTTTGACTTCAGCCCGATGGTGGCGATCCTTCTGATGGAATTTTTGGTAGTGCCGGTGTTGTCAACTATTGTTAGATCACTTTTTCGGTAACTAAGGAAATACGATTATGCCTCAACATAAATTTCAATTCGGTCATGGTGAGGGTGGGGCGGCGTTGACGATCAAGGTGATTCCGCGCGCGCGCAAAAATGAGATCGTCAGCTTTATGAGCGATGATACGCTCAAGGTGCGGGTGACGGCGCCCCCTGTGGAAGGGGCGGCGAATGAGGCGGTGATCCAACTTTTGGCAGAGGCGCTGGGCGTTTCCAAAAATAAGATCAATATCGTGGCGGGTGAGACTCATTCGCAAAAAGTTGTGAGCGTGATGGGCTTATCGGCTGAACAGATTGACGACAAGTTGAAGCAGTATAAGGTTGACAAGAAACGCGCGGCAGGTGATGAGGACGAATAGCGGTGGCGTTCAAACACGGAGTGTCTCGCAGACACTCCGTGTTTTTTTTAAAGTGTCACTCGCTGCCCGGTTGCCAAAGCGATGTTTGCCAAGGCGCGATACGCCATTTCTTTAAGGGCGGGTTGGTTGCCGCGTGCGGCTTCGGTGAGGGGCGCGATGGCTTCGGTGGCGGCGATGCGCCCCAAGTGATCGGCGGCGGCAATTCGCACTTTGTCTTCCCCTTCTTGGAGAGCTTGCAGCAATACGTTGCGCGCGGCGGGACCGGCGGGGACGCCTTGCCCATTATTAGAAGCGTAATCAATCAACCAGCTTGTTTGCTCAATGGGTGGCAGCGATTGAGGAGAGCGCACAGTGGGGTTGCGAAGTTCTTGGATGGCTTCTTCGGCGGCGCTGCGTACGATCCATTGGGTGTCGCCGACGTAAGCGAGATCGAGCAAAGCCAACACCCAATCCTTTGCGCCGATTCGTTTGAGACCCAACACAGCAGAGCGACGAGCCACAATGTCGTTGATGTTCATCGCCTCTTTCAACATCTCGTGCCCTTCCGAAGGTTGCAGTGCTAATGCTTCGCACGTCGCTTGTTTGAGTAATTCATTTCCTTCCAAGATCGCTTTGCCCAATGCCTCAATAGATTCTTGATCGCCAATAAGGGCGAGCGCCAACGCGGCTGACCAGGTGACATAGAGATCGGGATCGAAAAGCAGTTTTGAAATTTCGGGCACGGCGCTGATGTCGCCCAGCGCGCCCAATGCCGCCACCGAACATTGACGGGTGAAGGCGTCGGGGTTTGCCAGACTTTGTTTAAAAAGTTTGAGAACGTTTTCGTCGCGCGACATTACCAAGACGCACACGGCGCGCATCCGCAGATCGAGCGGGTTGGTGGGCGTGATGAAGACCTGTGCTAACTTGCGGAAGACGTCGGGTCGCCACGGCGCGGTGGCGGGCGCATCGCCCAACCAATTGGCGACGAAGAATAAATCTGATTGAATGGCGTCGGGCGGTGTGGCGAGTCGCTGCGTGACAATGGGCGCGGCGTTGCCTAGCGCGGCATAGAATCGCAAGGCGGGGGCGTACGTCGGGTTGTGTTGAACGGTGAGCAGCGTGTCTTCCGGCATCGAGTCGGCGACCAATGCTTTGGCGGCGAGATAACCGCCGATGACGGGATGGGCAAATGAATAACGTCCGCCGGATCGTTTGACTAATAAACCACCCGGGCTGGCGAGTTCATCAATCAAATCTTCTGGATCCATCGCCGACGCTTTGGAAACTGAGGAACGGGCGAGGTTGATCAATCCGCGCAGTTGATCGCGCGGCACGCCATACCGATCTCGCGTCAGCATTTCAACGGCGGCGCGTTCCAACGCTTTGTGCGCTTCGGGCGCAAAGGACAGGCGGCGGGTGAACGTTTCCAGCCAATCGTTGGCGCGCGAGCCTTCGGCGTCACCGGCGAGTCCTGTCCAAATTTTCGTGGTCACATCCAGCGGCGTGCGCCCAATCGTTCCGCCCATAAGCCAACCGGAAACCAGCGCCGGGTCGGGATCATCTTCCGGTTTGCGTCGGCGTTTCTGCGCGGCTAAAACTTTCGTCCACGCGCTTACCCAACGATTCACTAACTCCAGATATTCATCGTTCGACAATCCGCTTAACACAACGGGTGTGAATCCTAAATTGATAAATTGCAAATATCCGGTGAGGGGACCCGTGGCGACGATGCGGTTGCCGGGATACGCCGCCTTGAAATTTTTGAGCCACTCAATAGCGAGCGCCTGATGCTGCGGCGGCAGATCGTCAATGCCGTCGAGCAAGATCAAGCCTGTGCCGTTTTTGATGATGTTCTTGAAAAAACTTGGAAACGTTGGCGCGGTGATTGTGCTTAACCGCTCGGCTACCGCATTCAACAATGGTTGCGCCACGTCCATCTTTTCGGTGATGGGCAATTCAAGGTCTCCGGCGTGAACAAGGGCTGGCACAAGTGGCTCGGGGAAGCACTCTTTATCCATCGCCGCCGCGCGCAAGCCGATCTGAATCAGCATCATGCTCTTGCCCATGCCCGGCTTGCCGATGATCACCAGATCGTGATGAGTGCGTGTGAGATCACGAACAGAATACGAAGGTGATTTGTAAAACGCGGCGAGTTCGGGGTAATCGTGGGTGGCGGGGATCACCGTCGTCAGATCGAGTTCTTCTTCTTTGTCCGGCTCGGTGGGCGGCAAGTCCATCCAAAAGCGCGGCTGCACAAAGATGTCGTCGTAGTTGAGGATGGTTCCGGCGAGATGATTCTTTTGCCACAGCGTTTGCACGTCTTCGCGATAACGTTTGTCGTTGCCCGAAGTCAGACTCTCGCGCACTTTCTTGTACCAGGCAACGAATCGATCTCGCAGCGCGATCAATTGCGCGCGAAAGCGAAAGATCACGCCAACCAAAATGGCGGCAGTGACGAAACCGAGAATAAAGGAAATGAGGTCGAAGCGCATAATGAGTCTCTAACGTCCTTATACGGAATACGCAATACGTATTGCGTATTCCGTATTCCGTAACTGTTCGATCACCACCGCGTCACCATGTCACCATCGCCGCCTTCGGTAGTTGTATAGCCCGCATCTTGCCCGCCGTATAAAATGCGTTCGCAGTTGGCGCAACGGGCGATCTCCACTTCTTGTTTGGCAATCTGAATGCGCGACGACGATTGCGACTCGCCGCAGCCCTTACACGAACTGTTTGCCAGCGCCGCCACCGCGACCCCGCGTTTGCGTTTGCGAAGTGACTCGTAGAGAGTGAGATCATCGGACGAGATGTTTGTAACGGCAGAGGATCGATTCTCTTGGAGATTGGAGATGAGAGATTGGATCGCGTCGCGCTTAATAATGAGATCGCTCACCTCTCCGGCGCGAGCCGTCTCCACCTTCGCCAAATTCGCCCGCGCCGCCGACTCGATCTTCTCCGCGCCCTCCACGCCATCCATCGCCGTCAACTGCTTCTCGTCCAGCGATTCGCGTTTATGTTTAAGCGCGTCAATCTCTGCTTGCAAATCTTTAAGTTCGCGCGGGTTCGTCACCCTGCCGCCATACAGCCGTTCCTCTTCAACTTTGATCTTCGTCGTCAGGCTTTTATTTTCGTCGTCCAGAGTCTTCGCTTGTTTGCGCGCGGCGGCGAGCGAGTCCTGTGTTGCTTTGTGTTCGGCTTGCGCTTGCAGCACCGCCGGGCTGTTAGCGATCTGATCATTAATCGCCGCCAGTTGCGATCCTCGCAAGGCAATCTCGGTATCAATCTGTTGCAAACGGTAAAGATCAGAAACGCGGCTCACGGGGGTGATTATAAGGCGCAATCGGCGAATGGCAAATAGCGGATAGCAAATGGCGGATAGCAAAGACACCGAGTGTTTATAAAACACTCGGTGTCTTGATTCAGACTAACCACCCAACAACCCAACTACCCTCTAAGCCAACCCCTTCGCTAAACTCCTCACCTCATCAATCGCCTCGCGTTCCAGCGTCGCATTCTCGTCGTAGATCAAGTTCTCCACTTTGGCGTTAGCGATCACCGCATACACGTTAGGCGGACGGCTGAAACCGGACTGAGTATGAGCTTCCATAAACTCACCTGCGGCAAGCAATTGCTTGGCGAAATACAAAAACTCAACGGCGTGTATTCCGTTATCACACAGTTCGTGAAAGACTTCGATCAACCGTTTCGCTTTCTCGTGAAAACGCATCTGCGCCAAAAAAACTTTGTCCGCCTCAAACTCCCACTTGCCCACCGCAAAATTATCTTTGTGCGCCCGCGCTTGGGCTTTGAGTCGCTGCAACTCATCGGCGGCTATCTGAACCCGTAAAAACTGCGCCCGAAAATCGAGCGGGTCATGTTCCAGCGCTTTCGCCAAGTGCGATTCGGCAGGTTCGGTATTGCCCAACTCATACAGCAGCATCGCCAACAAAGAATGTGCCCGCGTGAAAGGCGCGCCCGCTTGCGCGATGGCGAGTAACAACAAAACAATTGTCTCTTGGCGTGTCTCGTCGTTCAGTTCTGAGCCTGCGCTTTGCAGCATCTCGATTGCCTGCCGAAACAATTTAATTGACTCGTTCGATACTATCTGTGTTTTGACTCTTGGGGAAACTCTCATCTATCAGCTCTCTGCGTCATTGCGAGGAGCGTTCTCTGCGACGAAGCAATCTCGAAGCGCGACCGAGATTGCTTCGTGAAGAACACTCGCAATGACGTTAGCTCTTTCTCGCTCATTGTTCATTTGCCATTTGTCATTCTTCATTTGTCATTGTTCATTCTTCATTGAAACCCGTATTCGCAGTGTAAACCAAAAACATCCCCTCACTCGTTTATAATGTATAAAATTATGACTACTAACGATATTCGTTTCTTCGACCACGCCACGATCCATCTCAACGCCGGAGATGGCGGTAATGGCGTTGTCAGTTTTCGGCGCGAAAAGTTTGTGAACAACGGCGGACCCGATGGCGGTGACGGCGGCAGAGGCGGATCGATCTATCTCATCTGTGATCCAACACTCAACACCCTCCTCAACTTCCAACACAAACGCAACCACAAAGCCGATAGCGGCAAAAACGGTGGACGCAAACAGCAGAGCGGCAAGTCGGGCAATGATCTTGAGATCGGCGTGCCGCTTGGCACGGTGGTGCGCGACGCCGACACCGAAGAAGTGTTGGGCGACGTCACCGAAAAAAATCAACGCTTGCTCATCGTCAAAGGCGGGCGCGGCGGACGCGGCAATCAACACTTCGCCTCGTCGCGCAATCAAGCGCCGCGCATCGCCGATAAAGGCACGCCCGGTGAAGAACGCAACATCACGCTTGAACTTAAATTAATTGCCGATATTGGAATCGTCGGCGTCCCCAACGCGGGCAAGTCCACCTTCCTTGCTGCCGTCTCCGCCGCGCGACCCAAGATCGCTAACTACCCATTCACCACGCTCTCCCCAAATTTGGGCGTCGCCGATCTCGGCGATTACCGCACCGTCGTCCTTGCCGATATTCCGGGACTCATCGAAGGCGCGCATATCGGCGCCGGACTCGGCTTCGCCTTTTTGCGACACATCCAACGCACGCGCGTTTTGATTCATCTGCTCGACGGTGTCGCCGCCAACCCGATGGGCGACTTCGATCAAATCCTCACCGAACTCTCGCTCTTCGACGAATCACTTTTGCAAAAACCGATGATCGTTGCTTTGAATAAAATGGATTTACCTGAAGCGGGCGAGAAGTGGGCAAACGTGAAAGCGACGATTGAAAAACGCGGCTACGTGATCATGCCGATCTCGGCGGCGACTCAACTCGGCACGCGCGACTTACTCAACCGCGCCACCGCCATGCTCGCCGAAGCGCCGCCCGCACCCACCTACGACGTGATGCCCGTCTATCGCCCCGGCGTTGACCCCGACGCTTTTGAGATTCACCGCGAGAGCGAAAACGTGTGGCGCGTCACCGGAATCAAAATTGAACGCGCGGCGAACATGACGTATTGGGAATACGAAGATTCGGCGTTACGATTTCAGAAAATTTTGGAAGCCTTGGGGATTCGTAAAGCGCTAACGGAAGCAGGCGTGAAAGAGGGAGATGCGGTGCTGGTGGGTGAAGCGGAGCTGGAGTGGAGTGACTAAAATTGGAAGTTGGAAGTTGGAGGTGATTTGTGGCAATCAAAAGTTATAAAGATTTTGAGCAAATACTCACCCGAGAGGATGGAGAGAGGATCATTCTAATCCGCAGTCAACTTTTTTCTCGCCCCAAACATTTTTCCGCTTATTGGCAGAAGAAAGGCGTAAGGGCGAGCGGCCGCTCGCCCCTTCAGAACGAAGCCAAAATGCGGATTAGAGATGCAACCCACCACTCCTCGTAGTTACCCAACCTCCATTTTTTATGCGTCTCGGTCTTTTCGGTGGCACATTCGACCCGCCTCATCTCGGTCATCTCATTCTCGCGGAAGAAGCACGAACACAGTTAAATCTTGATCGCGTCCTCTGGCTTGTCTCTGGTCAGTCCCCTCTCAAACTTGATCGTGAATTGAGCCTAGTAGAAGCGCGGATAGCGATGGTGCAAGCCGCGATTGCCGACAACCCGCACTT
>JACRLA010000075.1 GCA_016215145.1 Chloroflexota bacterium | reverse complement strand
TTCTTATCGTCGCCATCGGCACGTTGTTCACCGCAACAATGGTGGTGGTGGCTCGCAACTTGGTTCACGCCGCGTTGTGGTTGATCTTATCGTTCTTCGGAGTCGCGGTGGTCTTCGCCATGCTCGAAGCCGGTTTCATCGCCGTCGTGCAAGTGGCTCTTTACATCGGCGCAATTGCCATCTTGATCATCTTCGCCATGATGTTGACCCGCAAAGTGATGAACGATACCGAACCGCAAACCAACAGCCAATGGGTTTTAAGTTTTCTGGCTGCGGCAGCCGCCTTCATCGGATTAGCCGGTTTGCTTAATGCAACCGTCTGGTCCCTTTTGCAAGTAGTATCTTTGGAGGGCAGTGTGGCGCAGTTGGGTCGCGCGCTCGTTGAACCGAATCAATATGTGTTGCCGTTTGAAGTCGCTTCGGTGTTATTGATCGTCGCCTTGATCGGCGCAGTCGCTATCGCCAGCGAGAAAACTTAATTACCAATTACTATTTACTATTTACTGATCACTGTTCACTGATAACTTTTTACTAGGACTTTGTATATGATCCCTCTCAGTTGGTATCTCATCTTAGCCGCCGCGTTGTTTAGCATTGGCTTATATGGCGTGTTGGCGCGGCGCAACGCTGTGGCGATCTTAATGAGCGTCGAGTTGATGATGAACGCCGTGATCATTAACTTGGTTGCCTTCTGGCGTTACAACCAACCGACGGTGATCGGTGGGCAAGTGTTTGCCATCATCGTCTTCGCCGTCGCCGCGGCAGAGGCGGCTGTGGGTTTGGCATTGATCATCTCTATCTATCGCCGACGCAGCAGTGTGATCGCCGAAGATATGAATCTAATGAAATGGTAAATGGCTGATGGCAAATGGCTGATAGCGAATAGCCTGCCGCGTGATACGTGATGCGTGAGATGTGTTACGCAATACGCTATACGCAATAGGCTATCTGCTATCCGCGATACGCTATCCGCTAGGAGAAATTATGCAACTCGATCTTCTTCTCTGGTTAATTCCTGTTCCGCCCGTTGCGGCGTTTTTCGTCATCTGGCTTTTCACTAATCGCAGTCGCGGTTTGAGTCACGCCGTTGCCATTGTCTCGATCCTCACCTCGTGGGCGTTGAGTTTGATCGTGTTCTTCAATGTGATCGGTTTGAAGGATTTCGGTAAAACGGTGATCGGCTCAAGCGTGCCGTGGTTGCCCACTGGCGAATCGGTTTTCAGAATGGGCGTGTTAGCTGACCCGCTCACGGCGGTGATGTTGTTCTTCGTGCCACTGTGCTGCACGATGATCTTCGTCTACAGCGTGGGCTATCAAAACTACGGCAAGCCGCGCGACCCGCACGATAAAGTGGGCGAGCCGCCTCATAACGGCGTCGAGCCAATGTATTCGCGCTTCTTCGCTTTCCTCTCACTCTTCGCTTTCGGCATGTTGACCCTCGTGGTCGCCGACAACTTATTGCTCATGTTCGTTGGCTGGGAGATCATGGGTTTGTGTTCGTATCTGTTGATCGGTTTCTGGTACGGGCGCAACTACGATCACCCGAAGAAGATCACCCCACGCGGCGCGGCGGTCAAAGCTTTTATCACGACTCGTGTTGGCGATGTGGTGATGCTGCTCGGCATTGCCTATCTTTATTTTATGACCACCACCGAAGAAGCGCATCACATCCTCGGCAAGGCGGCTGGCACGTTATCGTTCCGCGACATTTTGTATAACGCAAAATTTTTGGAATACCTCGCCGAACAACCTTCGGTGATCGTCGGCTTGTCGGTGGCGGCGTTGATCGGAATCTTTTTGTTCATCGGCACGGTGGGCAAGAGCGCACAGTTCCCGCTTCATGTTTGGTTGCCCGATGCAATGGAAGGACCCACGCCCGTCAGCGCGATGATCCATGCGGCGGCGATGGTCTCTGCCGGTGTGTATGCGGTGATCCGAATGTATCCGCTCATGTCGGCGGGATGGGAAGAGGGACACGCGCTGACGCCGCCGATGCTGGCGATGGGCGCTATCGGCGCTTTCACCGCGTTGTTCGCATCCACCATTGCAGTGACTCAACGTGATGTTAAAAAAGTTCTTGCCTATTCCACCATCTCGCAACTTGGGTTCATGATCGCCGCGCTCGGTATTGGGGCGTATGTGGCGGCGGCATTCCATTTGATGACGCACGCTTTCTTCAAAGCATTGTTGTTCTTGGGTTCGGGTTCGGTCATTCACGGAGTTGAACACGGCGCGCATCATTCCAACGAACATCTCGATCCGCAAGATATGTTTAACATGGGCGGCTTAAGGAAGAAGATGCCGATCACCTTCTGGACATTTTTGATCGGCGGCTTCGCGCTGGCAGGCTTTCCATTTATTACAGCGGGCTTCTGGTCGAAGGATGAAATTCTCGCCGACGCTTTTGCCAACAACCAGATCGTTTTCTATATGCTAGTGATCTCGGCGGTGTTGACCGCGTTCTACACCATGCGCCAGATCGCTTTGACGTTCTTGGGCGAGCCGCGCACGCACTCGGCGGAACACGCTTCGGAAAATGTGTGGACGATGACCTATCCGTTGATCTTCCTCGCTATCTTCGCCCTGTTCTCCGGTTTTGTCGGCGTGCCGAAAGACATTGCCGAGTTGGGTTTCAACAACTTCAGCAAGTTCGTCAGTGCCACGTTGGTCGAGAAGCCGCATCATCCCGAATTCACTTTCGTGCCGATGATCTTCTCGATAGTGGCAGCGTTGGGCGGTTTGGGTTTGGGTTGGTTAGTGTATGGCATGAAGCCGCTCAAAGCCGGACAAAAAGATCCGTTGGCGGTGTTGGGTCCCATCTACACCTTGCTCGAAAATAAATATTACTTTGACGAGTTGTATGAGTTCATCTTTGGCAGACCGGCGCGATGGATCGCTTCGGTCTTGGTCTATCAGATCATGGATCGCACGATCATTTCGCACTTTCCGCGTGATCCAAACCGGGCGCGTACAGAATTATTTACTGGTGGGCATGTTGGTGGTGCTTGCCTTCGGCGGCGTTTATTATTTGCGATTCATCGGGTTGTTGCGGTGATGCGGGAGCAGTGATATGGAGTTCATTCTTTCTCGAATTGTTTCGCTAACACTTTTCACTCCGTTGATCGGCATGATCATCGTGGGTTTGATTCCAAGCGATCAAAAAAATGCGGTGCGCTGGACGGCGTTCCTTGCCAGTTTAGTTCCGGCGGCTTTCTCGATTGCGTTGTGGTTCGCCTACGCCCAGAACGCTCACGGGATGCGCTTTGAAGAAACGCTGGTGTGGTATGCGCCCATCGGCGCGGCGTATCATGTCGGCGTAGACGGATTGAGTGTGCCGATGATTTTGCTGACGGGCATTCTCACGCCGTTGGCGATACTCGCTTCGTTCAGTGTGGAAGATCGTGTCAAGCCCTACATGATGTTGTTCCTCATGCTTGAGATGGGAATGTTCGGCGTGTTCGCTTCACTCGATCTCCTTCTGTTCTTCCTCTTTTGGGAGATCGGTCTTGTGCCGATGTATTTCCTTATCAACCAATGGGGCGGAAAAGATCGCCGCGCGGCGTCGTTCAAGTTCTTTGTGTATACGATGGCCGGATCGCTGGGGTTGTTACTCTCCATCCAGTTGATCGGTCTCACCACCGGAACATTCGACATCGTGAAGTTGATGACAGTGTGGCCTAAGTTCAACAAAGAAGTGTTGACCTTCATGCCGATTGAATCGATCAAGACGGTTGCCTTCTTCGCTTTCACTTTAGCGTTTGCTATTAAAGTTCCGATGTGGCCCTTCCACACCTGGCTGCCCGACGCCCACACCGAAGCGCCGACTGCCGGATCGATGATCCTTGCCGGTGTGTTGTTGAAGTTGGGTGCGTTTGGCTTTTTGCGTTTGGTGTTGCCGTTGTTTCCAGCGCAGGCGCAAGCCTTCGCTCCTTGGTTGGCGGTGTTGGCGATGATCGCCATTGTGATGGGCGCATTCGCCGCATTTGGGCAAACAGATTTCAAACGACTCGTCGCTTACTCTTCGGTGAACCACATGGGCTTCGTCGTGCTTGGCATTTCCGTCGCCGCGTGGGTTGGCGGCTCAACCAATGAAGCATTGCGCGAGAGTGCGGCGATTGCCGCGACGGGCGCGGTGTTGCAAATGTTTAATCACGGTCTGTCCTCGGCGGCGATGTTCTTTCTCGTCGGCGTGGTTTACGAGCGGGCGCACACGCGCGACCTCAACGAGATCGGCGGCGGTATTTGGCAGTATGCGCCAATCTACGGTGGCATCGTGATCTTCTGTTCCATGTCATCACTCGGCTTACCCGGACTCAACGGCTTCGTTTCTGAATTTATGACGGTGCGAGGCTCGTGGCCCGTCTTCACCTTGGTCACGGCGATCAGCATGATCGGTGTGCTCTTCACCGGCTTGTATATTCTCAAAGCGATCCGCGCTGTGTTGCATGGACCTAAGAATCCAAAATGGGCGGGTCACGGCATGGAGATGAACGTGCGCGAGATCGCCACGGTGCTGCCGTTGATGGCGTTGATGCTTTTGCTCGGCGTGTGGCCCTGGCCTCTCGCCAGCGTGATCAACGAAGCCGTGTTGAAACTATTGCACTAATTACTATTTACTAATTACTGATTACGCACTTGGTAATTAGTAATTGGTAATTGGAGATTGATATGGCATTTCCGTTTCTAGGCGTTATCACATTTACTCCGATCATCGTGGCGCTCTTGCTCTTGATGTTTCCCGAAGACCGCAAGAACGAAGCGCGCGTGGCGGCACTTGCTGGCGCGATGATCTGTTTGATTCTCTCGTTGTTCGTCTTTTTTGGTTACGACGTGGCGAAAGGGGGCTATCAATTCACCGAACAATTTGCCTGGATACCTCAATACGGCATTTCGTATCATGTCGGCGTGGACGGCATCAGCAACCCGATGGTGTTGTTGACCGGCATCGTGATCTTCACCGGCGTGTTGATCTCGTGGGGCATTGATGACCGCCCCAAAGAATTTTTCGCTTTCCTCTTCATCCTTGCCAGCGGCGTGTTCGGCGTGTTCGTCTCGCTCGATCTCTTTCAACTATTTTTCTTCTACGAGATCGCCGTTTTCCCCATGTACTTGCTCATCGCCATCTGGGGTTGGAAGGTCACGCGCGAATATGCGGCGATGAAATTGACTCTGTTCCTGTTCATCGGATCCGTTTTCTCTTTAATCGGCGCGTTGGCGATGTATTTTACGATTGGCAAAAACACCGGCGTCTACACCTTCGACATGATCCAGATGTCGGCAGCGCAAGCGGCGGGCGCCTTCCGTTTCAATGTTCCCTTCTTTGGCGCGCAAATTCCATTTGAAGTGTTGTGGTTTCCGCTTGTGTTCTTCGGCTTCGCCGTTTTAGGCGGCATCTATCCATTTCATAACTGGTCTCCCGATGGTCACGTTGCCGCGCCCACTGCCGTCTCCATGTTCCACGCCGGAGTGTTGATGAAGCTCGGCGCATTTGCCGCGCTGCGCGTTGGCGTGATGTTGTTGCCCGAAGGCGCGAAAGTGCATATGCCGTGGATCGTGGTGCTGACGTTTATTAACGTGGTCTATGGATCGTTCATCGCCATGAGGCAAACCGATTTGAAATACATGATCGGTTACTCCTCCGTGTCGCACATGGGTCTGGT
>JACRLA010000074.1 GCA_016215145.1 Chloroflexota bacterium | reverse complement strand
TTCGCTTCGGGACGCTTCGCGAGACCCGAAGGGTTTTATGTCTAGCCACTCACCATAAAACGCACGCTCTCTTTTTAGAGCGTTATGCGAGTTGGGAGTTAGAATTTCGGCGAAGAAGTGAGTGATGCCAAGTGCGTCGAGAACGGGGCGCTGATATTTGATGAGTCCCTTCGTCGCTACGACGAGCGCGCGCGATGGATGTTGAAGGGCGAGCAATGTCTCACGCGCGTCGTCGAGCATTCGTGAGTGATCTTTCGCTTGGGCTTTGACGATCTCTTCGGCGTTAGCTTCTAGCGTCACCCCAAACCGATTCGCAATGGCGGCGAAAATATCGTCCCAATCCATCGCCTTCACTGCCGAACAACGCGGATCGTTTTGGCGATCTAAATTTTCTTTGACGATCTGGCGGCGAATTTCTTTTTGATCGCAATTAGTTTTGCGGGCAAGCTCGTTAAGAACAATTGGAAAAACGGCTGTGCCGAAGGGTCCCTCAATGAGGGTGTTGTCGAGATCGAAGAAGATGATGGATTGGTAATTAGTAATTGGTAATTGATGATGGGTCATTTCTACTTTGCAAAATCACTCATGCCATAACCCAAAGGATACAGGTCGGGAAGATCAACAGGTAACTTACCCTGCGGCTTAGCTTTGCCGAGCAACACGTTTGCCAATGCTTCAAGTGAGGGTTGCGTGGAGGAGTATGTGGCGATCATCGTTGTGGCGGATTTAATGTTCATAAGATCGTAAGGATCGCGCAAGGCGACGACGACCACTTTTGCTTTGATGTTGAGTAATTCTTGCACGAGTTTGATCTGCGACGAGTTTGCCGTCGCGCCCGCAAGCCCGACGATGAAGATTCGGTTTGAATCTGTTCGCGCCATGCCGTTGACCATTGTGATCTCGGCAGGGGTGGGTGAGGCGCTGACGGTGACTGCCGAAGTTCCAATGAGCTTGCCGAAGTTGTTAAATGCAGGAGTCTCAATTACATAAACATTCGCGCCGGGTTTGAGCGGCAAAAGTTTTGCGTCGTCGCGCAATAACGTAATAGATTGCGCGGCGATATCGCGCGAGATGGATTTAATTTCGGCGGTGCCCACGCGAGAGGCGGCATCCCCGACGTTGATCGGGGCGGGAGCGATCACGCCAAATTTTTGTTTAGCGATCAGAATCCGTTTCACTGCCTCATCGAGCCGCGCTTGCGGAATCTCGCCACTCTTCACTTGGGCAATGATCAGCGCGATGGCTTTTTTGTGATCGTCAAAACCTTTGTTAAAGAGTAATAAGTCTGCGCCCGCTTTGAGGGCGGTGGCGGCGGCTTTGGGCGGCGGGTAGCCGCTCTCGCCAATTGCGCCCATCTCTAACGAGTCGGTGACGAGTAAGCCGTTGTATTTCATTTCATCGCGCAAGAGTCCGCTGAGAATTTTCGGGGAGAGAGTCGCCGCGAGTTTTTCGGTGGGGTCAATGGCAGGGAAGGTGACGTGCGCGGTCATGATGCCGGCAACGTCGTTTTGCATCGCCGCTTTGAACGGGACGAATTCAATTTTGTTTAAACGATCAAGATCGTGCGGCACGGTGGGTAGGGCGATGTGCGAATCGGTTCCGGTGTCGCCGTGTCCGGGGAAATGTTTGCCGAAGGCGAGCACGCCTTCGCTTTGCAATCCTTTGAGAAAGGCAACGCCGAACCTGGCGACGATGTTGGGATCGGAACTGAAAGAGCGCGTGCCGATGATGGGGTTGACGGCGTTGTTATTCACGTCCAACACGGGCGCGAAGTTGACGTTGAGTCCGAGCGTTTTCATTTCAACGGCAATGGCGCGGGCGATGCGTTCAGCATTTTCGGGTTTGTTGGTTGCGCCGATTGCCATGGCACTTGGGAATTCGGTGAAGCCTTTGTTTTCAAATAAGCGTGTGACGCGCCCGCCTTCTTGATCAATGCAGATAAAAAGTCCGGGGTGACCGCTGTGGACGGCGGTAGTTTGTAGATCGTGATTGAGTTGGGCGAGCTGTTGCGGCGATTCGATATTTTGATTCAGCGAAAAGAGAATGACATTGCCGATGTGATATTGCTCGATCATCTGGCGTAATTCGGGCGTGAGTTTGGGACCCATGAAGCCGATGACTATTAGTTGCCCCACTTTTTGTTCGAGGGTCATTTTGGAAAGAATGGAATCAATCATTGCGGGTTGGGGGGTTGGGTTGTTGGGTGGTTGCGCGCTAGCGGTTAAGGTTGATGGGTTGGGAGAGGTTGGCGGCGTCACCGTAGTGCAGGCGGTGAGGAGCAGAATCAAGATTGAGATGAGTCGTTTGATCATCAACGAGAAGACCTAGCAGGTCTTAGAGACCTGCTAGGTCTGTGGATCAAATTACTTAATCTCCCACTTCTCTGCGAAGAAGGGCACGTACTTGCCTTCGTTCACATCGTAGTAGGTGAAGGGCGGATAGAGGAAGTTGCTCAGCACCGCGCCGTTGGTGAGAACCGTGTCGGGCGAATACAAGTTGTAGTTCGCTTTGGGCGGTTGAACGTAAGGATAGCTGGTCTTAAATTCTTTCGCTTTGTTGGTCGCGCTCGGTTTGAGCGTGCCATTGAGGAACTGGCGAGCTACGGGTGAGTTGTTCTGGTTGTTCTTGTAGATATTGTCGCTTACGGGCAGCCAACCGGTGACGCGACTCTTGGTGTCCACCGGGTCGGTCAGGTAGCGTTCAAACATTTGCACGACCGGCAGATTTTCGTTGAACATCAACGCCACGTCTTGCACGTACGGTTTTTGCACGTTGGCGTCTGTGCCTTCGGACATTTTGGTCACGGCGGTCTTGATATCTACTTCTTTGCCGTCGGCGGTCTTTTGCTTGTAGGGCATGTTGTAACCGCGCTCGCCCTCTTTGCCTTCGGGATCATTCTTGAAGCCAATGCCGGGGCGTAGGTTGTAGTCGTAAGACACAAACGGGTGGAAGTAGGTGAAGCGCATACCGATGTCCATGGAGAGCTGATACTTACCCGCTTTATGGTCGGCGTTGCGTTGGGCAGACGGATACGGTTTGACCGTGATCTTGATTCCGAACTTCGCCATTTGCTGCGCCACGTTTTCAGACGAGGCGAGGTATTCGGTGAAGTCGGCAGGCACGATCAGTTCGTATTCCATCTTCTTGCCTTTGTCGTCTACCCAAATGCCATCGGCGCCTTTCTTGAAGCCGATGTCGGTCAGAATCTTTTCGGCTTTTGCTAAATCTTTGTCGTACGTTTTGAGCTTGGCAACTTGCTCGGGGGTGAGCCAAGCCGAGACGGCGGCATCGGTGAAGCCGACTTGATACTTGTCGGCGCGGCAGGCATCGCCGAGTGAGACTTTGCAGTTTTCGGCGCGGTCAATCACGTAGGCAAAAACTTGGCGCACTTCTTTTTTGTTTAACGGATAGACATCGTTGTTGAAGTAGATGCCAGGTCCGTTTGTCGCCGGACCACCCAACACAACTACGTCGGGGTTGGCGGCTTTGATTGCCTGCAAGTTCGCCGGGCTGTAAGCGTTCGACGAGTAATCCATATCTTTGGAAAGATACAGCGGCATGTCTTGTGCCGTGTCGCCCCAATAGACAGTCACTTTGTCGAAGTCAATCTTATCGGCGTTGTAGCCGGTAGCGTTCTTCAGCATGGTGAACTGCGCTTCGGTCACGCTCTTGGGGTCAATGTTGTAAGGACCATAGACCACACCCGCCGCAGGTTTGAGGGCGGTGAGATCTGCCACGAGTTTCTTGGTTTCATCGGTATCGCGCGATTTCTT
>JACRLA010000433.1 GCA_016215145.1 Chloroflexota bacterium | reverse complement strand
CGCTGAGGGTGGCGGTGGAAGTGTGGGGGTCGCGGCGAGAGTGGCGGTTGCCGCAAGCGTGGCAGTGACAGGCGGAGGCAGCGGCGTCGCGGTGGGTGGAGGCGGCGCAAACATCAACGCCAGAAATCCAGCGCAGTAGCAAGGGACGGTCAATACAATGATCCCCGTTAAGATTGAATAGGTCCGCCGCCGTCGGCGTTCAACGTCCGAAAGAACGTCCATAAAGGTTTGCCTTCCGACGTTTTAAGGTGAGAAATTTTCAACGCCGAAAACAATACGGGCGGCATAATAGCATCGGGAGTGATTATGCGCAAGCTTTTAACAAAAAAACTTCGGGGATTCCAGAAATTTGCGGTGTTTTGCGTGGAGGGGAGTATCGTATTATAATCACCGCGCTCTCCATTTTATTCACGCAGACCCAAGACTTCCAAAGTCTGCCCCGCTCCGCTTCGCTATGCGTAGCAGTGCTTCGCAAGACTTCGGAAGTCTGACTTAAGTTAGGAGTCACCCGGTGCCGGGGACCACAGAATCCAGCAGCATCAGCAAAGAACTCGCTGAACTGCGTAAACTCGCCCTTGATATAAAAGCATTGTTGAGTAGTCAGAAAGAGATACTGGCAAAAGCGAAACTCTCGCTGCCGCCGGGAGTCTCGGATGGACTGTCGCAGCTCGCCAGCGCGTTGGAGCGTATTTCGCGCACCGTCGCCGACGAAGAGCAGCGACTGACTCAACTGCAAGCCCTCGCCGAAATCTCCAGCGTGGTCAACTCGTCACTCGATCTCACTACGGTGTTGAACGAAGTGATGGATACGATTATTAAGTTGACCGGTGCCGAGCGCGGCTTCTTGATGCTTAAGAACGAAACAGGCGGCTTGGACTTCCGCATCGCCCGCAACGTTGACCGCGAGACTCTGCAAGCCTCTGCTTTTGAGATCAGCCGCACCATTGTGGAACGTGTGGCGCAAAGCGGCGAGGCGGTGGTAACTACCAACGCTCAAGAAGACCCGCGCTTTGGCAAACAAGAAAGCGTCGTCGCCTTTAACTTGCGATCTATTTTGTGCGTGCCGTTGAAAGTTAAAGGCGTGATCACCGGCGTGATTTACGCCGACAACCGCGTGCGCACCGGACTCTTCAACGAACATGATCGCGACATTCTCGCCGCCTTCTCCAATCAAGCGGCTGTCGCCATTGAGAACGCGCGTTTGTTCGAGAGCGTCAAACGATCACTGGATGAAGTAACACGCTTGAAGAATCTGCTCGACAACGTGTTCGCTTCAATCAACAGTGGCGTCATCACCACCGACGTCGGCGATTCGGTCACGCTTTTCAATCGCGCCGCCGAAACGATCTTGAACGTGAAATCGGATCAAGTGATCGGCAACAAATACGATACGGTGCTGCCACCGATTGACGGCAAATTGGCGCAGACGTTGACCGCCGTGAAGACGGCAGACAAATCGTTTGCCTTTGAAGCCAACCCCAGCTTGCCCGGACGCGGCGCGGTGGATTTAAGTTTGAGCATCACGCCGTTGAAGAACGCCGAATGGCAAACGCAGGGCGCGGCGATTGTGGTGGATGATCAAACCGAGCGCAAACGCTTACGCAGCAAGTTTGAACTTTTCCAGCGCATGGTCAGCCCGGCGGTCATTGAACGCCTCGACCCGAATCAACTTAAACTCGGCGGGGATCGTCAAGAAGTAACTTGCATCTTTGCCGACATTCGCGGCTTCACCAACTTCAGCGAGCATCTTGACCCGGTGGTTTTGCTCGATGTGTTGAACCGTTACTTGGGCGCGGCGGCTGAAGCGGTCTTGGTGCAAGAAGGCACGCTCGATAAATTTTTGGGTGATGCCGTCATGGCGATCTTCAACGCGCCGTATCAACAAGATGATCACACCATGCGCGCCGTGCGCGCCGCATTGCAAATGCGAAGCGACATCTTGGCTCTGCATCAAGTGATGGAGCCGCAATACCGTTTGTCGTTTGGCATTGCGATCAACGTCGGCGAAGCGGTGGTGGGTTTGGTTGGCACCAAGAACCGCTTGGACTACACGGCAATTGGCGACACCATTAACACCACAAAGCGCATTCAAGAAAACGCCAAAGCCGGGCAGGTCTTGATCAGCGACGCCGCTTATGACCGTGTGAAGAAACTTATCAAAGCCACCGCCCAAGAACCGATGAAGGTCAAAGGGCGCACCCAGCCGGTTCAAGTGTACGAAATTGAAGATTTGAAGTAACACATCCTTTCGCGCGCGTTCATGCACACGGGTCACAGCAGGCATGATTGTTGTGACCCGTGTTTATTGTCTGGCGACTAAGACCCTCGAGGTCTTGAGAAAAGTTTTATGCACGACATCATTTTCATCCTTGCGATCCTTTACGCTTTCGCCGCGATCAGTTTGGCGATTTATGGTTTCAATGCGTTGTTGTTCTCCGCGCTCTTTGTGTGGTTAAGGCGAAGGGAGACTCACGCCGCCACAGCCGAGGCGGCATCACCGGAATCGTTTCCGTCGGTCACGATCCAACTCCCCATCTTCAACGAACGATTTGTTGTGGAACGATTGATCAAAGCGGTTGCCGCCATTGACTATCCGCGCCAGCAACTTTCGATTCAGGTGTTAGATGATTCCACCGATGACACCGCCACCCTCTCCCGCGCCCAAGTTGCCCACTACAAAGCGCAAGGCGTGAACATTGACTACGTGCGCCGCCCCAACCGAACGGGATACAAAGCGGGCGCGTTGGCTTACGGACTCGAACACACGCCCGCCGATTTTGTTGCCGTGTTCGACGCCGACTTTGTTCCGCCGCGCGACTTTTTACAAAAGGTGATGCCGTCTTTTGCCAATGAGCGCGTGGGGTTAGTGCAAGCCCGCTGGGGGCACCTCAACCCCGAACACAGTTGGCTGACGATGTCGCAAGCCTTGATGCTCGACGGTCATTTTGGGATCGAACAATTTGTGCGAAGTCGTTTAGGCTTGATGTGGAACTTCAACGGCTCGGCGGGGGTGTGGCGCGTGCAAGCCATAAAAGATTCGGGAGGGTGGGGACTCGACACAGTTGCTGAAGACCTTGATCTTTCTTATCGCGCTCAACTACGCGGATGGCAGATGCGCTATCTATCGGATGTCGTCGCACCGGCAGAGATACCGTCATTGCTCGTCGCCTTCAAGCGGCAACAATTCCGTTGGGCAAAAGGATCGATTCAATGTCTGCGTAAGTTTGCCCGCCCGATCATCGAATCGCCCAAATCACTTTTTCAAAAAGCGCAAAGCCTGATTCACTTAAGCGGTTATCTGGTTCATCCCCTGATATTGCTTCTCTCGTTGATCAGTCTGCCTCTTGTGTTAACCGGATACATCTCAAAATTACATCTGAGCGCCATTAGCATCGCCGGATTCGGCGCGCCGATTCTGTTTGCAGTGTCGCAATGGGCACTCTACCCGAATTGGAAACACAAGCTGCGCCACCTACCGACGATCATTTTGATCGGACCCGGCATTGCCGTAAGCAATTCGTGGGCGGTGATCGAAGCCCTGATCAACCGCAACCCCACTTTATTTTTAAGAACGCCGAAATTCCAAGTAGAAGGGCGTGACGGGAATCATCACAGCGAATACAGCCTGCCTGTGGATTGGTCAACATGGGTTGAACTGTTCTTCATGATCTACAGCGGCATCACCACGCAGCGGCATCACCACGCTCGTCTCGGTTGAATATGCGCCGGGTCTCGCCCCGTTCATGCTCATTCACACAATTGGTTTTGCGTACACGGCGTATTTGGGGTTAAAGCAGTCGTTGAGGGTGAAACGAGAAATAGTGGGGAAAAGCGTGATGGGGGAAGCGTAGAAAGTGACCAGTAATCAGTGAACAGTAAAAAAGACCTCTTGCGAGGTCTTTTTTTTATGAGTTGCGTTCAAGATACTAACACCCTCACAAACTCCGCTACTCGTATTACTTTCGTTCCTCGTTCAGCCAAAAATTGAACCACCGCTTCATCGTCCAATAAATCGTTGTCTTCTGTTACCAAATAATCTGCTTGACCGAGCAAGGCTATCTCAATTAAATAGTCATCATCAGGATCGCGGCAAATAGCAATTGAACCGGAGGGCAACAGTACGACTCCACGCACGGCTATTTGTCCCGCAAGTTTTTTGCATCGGCGATCTGTCAGATCATATTTACGGCGCAAGCGTGGATAACCCAACGTATGAAAAACTTCTTCAATGTGACCACGTGAAGTGATGAGCAAAAATTTTTGTTGTTTGAACGCTTGAATCACAAAGGCACTCTTGCCCTTGCGGGAAAGAGTGCCTCGCACAAAAACCACTGCGTCCACAACGGCGCGAATCATTTTTTCTTTTTCCGTTGTCGTTTCTGTTTCCGCGTTGCCTTCACTGCTTCTTCCACATCGGCGGCAATTTCTTCTTCGCTGTAACGCGCCGCTTTCTGTTCAATCTCTGCTAATACTTTATCCAGTTCGGCGTCCAGCCTCACCCATTCTTCTTGCGGATAATCAGGCATAGATGGAATCGCTTGAGCAGGTTGTTGCGCCAACCACGCATCTGCCACTTTGTGCATCACCGCAACACGATCTTGGAGACTCACTTCTTTATCCGTCATTACCACCACGCGCACTACTTCGCCTTCCTTAACAGGCAAAAGAGATTTAAGTTCCAATGTGCCTTTGCGATAAATTGCTTCAAGTTCGGTCATCATAGCGATTACTCCTTCAATATCAGTCATAACGCTTTGGGATTTGAAGTTTGGAGTTTGGGGTTTCATTATATTTAAACTTCATATATGTTTCGCGCGCACGACACGCGGGCCCGAGATACGATACACTCTTCGTGTCTCTAATACTTCCTGCACATAGACTCGCACATTCCCCAATTTACGAATCACTTCCTCTATCACCCACGCCGAGCTATCACCAATCACTGCTACCTTTTCATTCACAATTGCCACCCATTTACC
>JACRLA010000432.1 GCA_016215145.1 Chloroflexota bacterium | reverse complement strand
CCGCAAGGGTGCGCCCCTACATTTTGAGAAGATACAATTTTAGGCTCTTTGGGAATTGCCGTAAGCAAACAGATCATTGCTCTCTGGCAACAATAATTTCTTCTGCCCAAGTAGCACGAAGTAGCGTTGTTCTTGCTACGCCAAATGCCCAACGTTCTAACTGATGCAGTTCATAGGCTTAAAGCGTTTGCGCGCTTCGGCTTCAGTGACTCCTTTGAGGGCGCGTTTGAATTCGCGGCGAGTGAATCGGAGTTGTAAGACGAGAGGGTGTGTTGACATTTATTCTCCTGTAGATTCTCAGCAACACCTGACAGGTCTTGCCGAATTTAACACTTGATGAAATTTAAATAGACCTGTCAGGTGTGATGTGCAGACGCGGTGATTATACTGCGTGAGAATCAAAAACGTCATCTGAGTGTGAGAGGACGTTGTAGGTTTGAGGTTCACCGCGCCGGTTCAGCGGCGGCGCGGGGCGCTGTCCGCTGCAAGGGTGTTATACGTTGCTGAACGCAGCATGGTACTTAACTTTGCCGGATGCGCGGCGCAGAAAACCGGCTTGAAGCTCCACAGCCATGAACGATTCTTCCGGCACGTCGTATTCGCAGCAAATGTCAAAGCGCGCAGACGACGAAAACCCGAAACGAGAGTAGTAGGCAGGATTGCCTAAGACAACGACGGCGCCGAAGCCGAGTTGCTTGCACTGTTCAAGTCCGGCGCGTACAAGCGCAGACCCGATGCCTTTGTGCTGATGCTGTGGGGCAACGGCTATGGGTGCGAGGCCCATAATCCTTAGTGCGGGATAGCCGGAGAGCGAGACGGGCGAAAACATGATATGCCCCACGATTGCGCCGTTGTTCTCTGCGATGAGTGAGACGAGCGGCAGCACTTGCTCGCGCAGAGCGTCAACAAGATTGGCTTCGGCGGGCGTCTCGAACGCGGATACGTTCACAGCATGGACAGCAGCCCAATCTCTTTGTTTATCAGATCGAATTTGGAAAATCATATAACAGAGCGTCCCTTTAGTTTCCAACTTCCAATCTCTACCTCCCCCACTTCGGCTGCCAATCGGGTCGTGGATCATTTGTGAGTCGAGTCAACGCTGAACCATCAGGATGGATGATGTAGATTTCGTTGTTCTCATCACGAAACGAGTTGAAGGCGATCCATTTTCCATCGGGCGACCAGGTGGGTCCGCGATTGTCGCTCTCGTTTGTGAGTTGTCCCAAACCCGAACCATCGGCGTTGATCACAAAAATATCTCGGCGATATGGCACACCGGCGTAAAACGCGATTCGTTTTCCATCGGGCGACCAATCGTTGCGCCCGCCGACGACCATGTTTTGAGTGACGCGCCGCACGTTCTTGCCATCGGCATTCATTACATATAGTGAAGGTGTGCCGTCACGATCTGATCCAAAGGCGATGAATTTGCCATCGGGCGAAAAAGTTGGATCAACGTTGCTGCCGGCATCGCTGATCTTTACGGGGCTGCCGCCAGCCGTTCCCATCACGTAAATGTGTTGCACGTTTTTTTCATCGGCGACCACGAACACGATCTTTTTTCCATCGGGCGAATAGTTGGGCGCGAAGCAACTGCCCAAGCCTTGCGTGATCGCGCGTTGATTACTTCCATCGGCGTTCATCAAATAAATTTCAAAATTTCCATCGCGCCGAGTCGAGAAGGCAATCGTCTGTCCATCCGGCGAAAGCGTTGGATAAAAATCTGTGGCTTTAGTGAAGGTGAGTCGTTTTGAATTTTTGCCGTCACCATCCATAAGGCAGATGTTATCGAAGCCATCAATGAAGCAAGTGAAAACGATGTGACCCGATGAGTAATTAGTAATTGGTAATTGGGTGGGGGTAGCAGTTGGGTTGTTCGGTGGTTGCGCGCTAGCGGTTAAGGTGGTTGGCGTGAAGCGCGGCGTGAGGGCGATAGGTGGTTGAGGAGTAGAAGTTGGCGGAAGCGTGGGGAAGCGGTTAGTTGTAGATGTTGGTTGAGGAGAGAGAGTCGGCGACACCGTAGAAAAAAAGTTGCAAGCGATCAAAAAAATCCCAAATCCCAAAAGCAAAATCCCAAATCTCAAAAACCCAAAATCCCAACGGCGCACAATCTCTAATCTCCAATCTCTACTCTCTATCCTTCAACAACCTCATCGCCGCCTCTGCCAACACTGCCGCGCCGATGGGGAGCGAGTCTTCATCAATATCGAAGATCGGCGTGTGGACGAAGCGCGAGGGTGTGTCGGGGGCGCGCGTGCCTAAACTGAACATTGCGCCTGCCGCTTGGCGCGTCATGTAGCTAAAATCTTCGCCGCCCATTGTGGCGATGGAAGTGCCTAACCCTTTCTCGCCCAATAGATCGCGCGCGGCGTTTTCGATCACCTGACACACACCCTCGTCGTTGATCATAGCGGGATAACCGTTTTCAATTTCCAGATCGTAACTCCCGCCGAGCGGCTTCACCAGTTCCAAACAATTTTTTACTTCGGCGATGAGTTGTTCGCGCACGGTGTCGTCTTTGCTTCGCATCGTGCCTTCGATGTAAACCGACGACGGAATTACATTGCCCACCGTGCCGCCGCGCACCACGCCGATGGTGAGGATCGAAGGTTCGTGTGCGTCAATGCGGCGTGATGGGATGGCATACATAGCGTTCAACACATGCGTCATCATCCATAATGGATCGGTGCCGCGATGCGGGGCGGCGGCGTGACCCCCCGTGCCGTGAATGGTGGCGTGGAAACGATCACTGGCGGCGCTGCCCTTGCCCGCTTTCACCGCGATCTGTCCAGCGTCAATCGCGCCGTTGACGTGCAGGGCAATGGCGTGCTTCACATCTTTTAGCGCGCCGTCATCCATCATGCGCGTTGCGCCGCTTTTGCCTTCTTTATCTCGCGCTTCTTCGGAAGGTTGAAAGAGCAAACGCACTTGCCCGTTGATATTTTCTTTAGAGAGTAACATTGCCGCGCCCAACAAAATTGCCGTGTGTGCATCGTGTCCGCAAGCGTGCATCTTACCCGGCACTTGCGATTTATACGGCACGTCGTTGGCTTCGGTGATCGGCAGCGCATCCATGTCGGCGCGAATGGCGATGATCGGTCCCTCGCCGTCGCCGATGTAACCGACGACTCCGGTTTTGCCGACTCCGCTTTGCGCCTCGATTCCTAAATCAGCCAACGTGCGCGCGACTAGCTCGGCGGTTTTTAATTCTTCAAACGATGTTTCGGGGTTCTGATGAATCGTCCGCCGTAACTCCACAAGTTTTTGTTTAATCTCTTTTGCCTTATCGTACATCGTCGCCATAATAATCTCCAAACTTCAAACTTCAAACTCCAAATTGCTTTCCGCAATCCGCATTCCGAAATCCACAATCATTGTTCATTGTTCAGTGTCTTTCGGCTTACTCACCATAATCGCTTCCCACTTGCCGCTCTGTACCGACTCGTTCTTTTGATTCTGCACGTCGAGTTTGATCGTGATCAAGCCGCCGCCGAGACGCGGCATGGGTTTCAACTCCAACACTTCGATGAGGACGTGGATCGAATCGCCGATGAAGATCGGCTTGCTGAACTTCCATTCGGTCATGCCGCGAAACGCCAGGATCGTCCCTTCCATAAATCCGGTTTGCACGGCGAGACCGCTGGCGATGGAGAGTCCGAGCAACCCGTGCGCCACGCGCTGTTTAAAAAATTGCGTCTCGGCGTACGCCGCGTCAATGTGGATCGAATTAAAATCACCGGAGAGTCCGGCGAAAGAAACGATGTCGGTCTCGGTGACGGTGCGACCGGCGGTGTGGATCGTTTGACCGACGACAAATTCTTCAAAGTAAAGTCCGCGAGGGCGAGAGGTGGTCATATTAAATCTCCTTATTGATGAGCGCTCAGCGTCATTGCGAGGAACGTTCTTCGCGGAGCGGAACGAAGCAATCTCATTGCGCGACTGAGATTGCTTCGCGAAGTGCGCTCGCAATGACGGAGTAGTTGAGTAGTTACCCTAATTATCTCTTCGGCAAGTTCGCCGCAAATGAGGCAACCAAATAATAGACAGCGTACAGCAACGACAGCGCCACCATGATCGGATGCGGATCGTCAAAGGTCAACATGATCCCAATCGTGGCAAAGCCCCAAACGAATGCCAAAAAGATATTGAGCAATCGGTGCGATTGCGCTTGGGTGGGATACAAATACTTGAGCGGGACAAAAACGAGAATGCTCAAGAAGATCAAAAGGGCAGTGTTGAATTCGACTGGCGTCTTAATGACATACATATAAAACACTGTCGCGTTCCAAAACGAAGGGAAGCCGGTGAAATGACCATCGTGCGTCTTCGCCGCCTCGTTGCAGAAACCATAGAGCGAAGCGATCAACACAAAGGCTAACACCCAAACACCATACTCGCCCACCAAGTTAAAGCGATAAGCAAAGAACACCGGGATGAAGGTGTAATTTAAATAATCAATGATGTCGTCCAGCTTGCGCCCGTTAAAATTCGCCGTCCACTTTTTCACGTCGGCGCGGCGCGCCAAGATTCCATCCGTGCCGTCAATTAAGATCGCCACGCCTAACAGCCAGAACATATCACGCGCCCGTCCCTCATAAACCGCGATCAAGGCGAACAGACTCGCCGCCACACCCAACGCAGTATATAAATGAACGAGCCAGGCAAACGCTTCGGGCAAACGCTCGCCCAACCCCTCTCGCAGTTCGCTAACTTTAGCTTCCATTCGTTACGTCTCCTCTCTCCACAGATCGAGTGATTGACCTAATCTTAATGCCAACTCGCGCATCAGTCCAAGCGCAATGTTGGGATAGTATTCGATCAACTCTTTCAGCGTATCACGATCAATGATCAAAGTGGAAACGTTGCTCAACGCCATCGTGGTCAAGGCGTAAGGTTGATCGCCCAACATGGACACCTCACCAAACGTGTCACCCTCTTTCAAACGTTTCACCGCCTGCCGCCGCGCCGCCGACTCTAACTCGACCTCACCGGCGACGATCACGTACAGCGCCACGCTTGCCTGTCCCTCTTCGCAGATCATCTGCCCTTTTTCAAATTGATGTTCGCGCGCGCACAACGCCACCGCTTTTAATTCTTCTTCGGTCAACGATGCAAACGCTTTGGCGCGGCGCAACGAGTCGATCTTGATTGCTAACTCCACGGAGGGATCCTCATTTCGATTTAATTGATGCCGACTCCACAAGCGCACCGTTGGATCGGGAAATTGACTCAACTGCCGCAGCGACTCTTCAGGGGTTGCCGCCGATTCGATCTTTAACCATTTCCTGCCGTACGCCCGCTTCTCTTCGAGTGACGCATCGCTAATCAACATGATCAAATGTTGCTTGATTCCGTTGAGACGCACCAAACCATCTAGGGCTTCGATCCCGGCGGCGCGCATGGCAGGTGACTCGTTGCCTATCATCCGTCGCACGGCGCGAATCTGTTTTGGGTCGTGAGTTAATTCTAACAGTGCGAGTGAGGCTCTTGCACAGGATTGCCCGAACTCGTGAGTGATCTTACTCCATAACGCCGACTCGAGTGGCGCTGTTAACACCATGAGACGAAAAGCGGGCTGCAACTGCGTGGTGATGGCTTCCGCGTTGTGGCTGTTTTCGCTAAGGCGCGGACTCAGAGTCCGCATCACCGCGCGCCGCTGGTAGGGGCTGGATGATCGCAGCGCGGCGTGTGAATCTCCAATCTCGAATCTCGAATCTTTAATCCCTATTTCCCTGAACGATTTAATCGCCTCATCAATTGGCAGTGAGACATTTTTTAAACAGGCGTCAATATAGCGGCGGTGCAGGCTGGGCAAAATAAAAAGCCACAAGGCGGCGATGAGCGCCGCGGCAAAATTAATTTGCGAGAGAGTGAGATGCGTGCTTGCCCAACTTAAGAAGAGACTGTTGCAGAACCAACCGACATACCAAAGTTGATCGGCAAAGGCGCTGATGCGTCCGCGCTCGTCCGGCGGAAAAAGATTGAGCGCACTGTTGCGCGCCGGTCCGTGAAAACCGGCGGCGAAGGTGGCGAGCGTGGCGACGACAAACGATCCGATGATGATATTGGGAAAGAGTCCTAGCAACGGCAGCAAGATCATAAAGCCAATCGGCAAAATGTTGAGCGTTGCCGGCACGCCGGCGCGATCTAAGATGCGCCCGGCGACGAGCAGTTGAAAGGCGACGATGAGGAACGCGCCACTGGCTTTGATGAATCCGACAAACGAGATCAGGCTTTGCTCGGCGCTGAAGGTTTGATTGGCGAGGGCGTTGAGTTCGTAACGCAGCACGGGTTCGAGCGCGCCGAGAATAAACATGAGCAAGAACAACGCTTGCAAAAATGGTTGAGTGAGTAAATGAGCGGGTAGGGTGATCGAAACTTTTTTGTCGCGCATCACGTCGGCGTGAACAAAACTGGGCGGCAGCTTGAGTCGCCGCACACCCTCCACGGCGATGATGCCGACTCCGAACATCAACGCCGCCACGAGCACAATGTCTTCTGCCGTGAACCACGCCGAGAGTACGCCGGTGAGCAAATTTCCTAAGGTGACTCCGGCGAGACCGGCGGCAAAAATTGTCGGGAAGAGTCGTTTCGATTGCCGTATGTCGAACACGTCGTTGCACAAAACCCAAAACGAAAGCGGGGCGAGTCCGTAAAAGATTCTCTGCGCCAGCCACAGCGTTGGAAAGATCGGATACCAATTGACTTGCATCAAAGCGCGTGCAAGTAGTAATGCCAACGCCAGCCCGCCGTTGAGGGCGAACAAGACGCGGTAACGACCAAAGCGATCAATCGCCGAGCCGAAGAACAGCAGCAATCCAATTAAGATGATCGGCTCGAAGGAATACAGGCGCGGCAAAAATTCTACGCCCACGCGCCGCACAAAGGTGAGCTCGGCGACGTTGCTGGTCATTTCGAGACCGGCCATCATGGCGAATAAAATTGTGGCGAGTAGAAAAAATTGTTTTTGTTCTTCGGGGCGGACGCGCAGAAGGCGCGAGAGGAAAATTTGCATTTACAAGCCGACTATATCACGGAACATCGCCGCCCTCTGCGGTGAAAGCGTTTTCATCACCCGATCATATTCGGCGCGGGTGCGCTGCTTGGCGGCGACGATGGAGTAGGGGAATTGTGCGCCACATTGTGGCACGTCGAGATTCATTGCTTCGTGCGAGTCGGGGAAGACCCAATGCTTCTTGGCGAAATTTTTGATTAGGGGAATATAGTAGATGATGTCGCGCCACAGATAAAAGTTGCCCGACACCAGACGCGAGTCGGCAAGAAGTTTTTCGTCGAGTCCGTTGATGTCTTCCGGTTTTGTTTTTTCAAAACCACCGTTTGCCTCAAGCCACAGGTCAACGTAATTGGAGTGCGAATAAAAATCTTGCGCGGCGTGAGTCAATTTGCCGAACGCCGACCACATCTCGCTTGCCTCATTGCTTCGGGCGATGATGGCGTGTTGTGCTTCCATAAATGCCAGTCCATCGGCGAACAAACTGTTGTCGAAATGAACGTGTGGTTTGAACTGATCCCAGCTCATGTCTTGCCCCAAGTTTCCGGCGATGATCTTTTGCAATGCTCGCGCAGAAACTTGCGAGCCGATGGTTTCGGTGAGGACGGCGATGTGATAGGGAGTATCCATTGGTTTATGGCAAATGGCTTATGGCAAATGGCTTATGGCAAATGGCGAATGGTGTATGGCGAGTGCTGTATGGCGTATAGCATATCGCGTTTGACTATCCGCTATCCGCCATCTGCTATCTGCTATCTGCTACCCGATGCGGCAGCTTCTCGCCTTTTAATCCGGCGATTAAATTTTCCGCCGCCATCGTTGCCATTTTGTTTCGCGTTTGGATGCTGGCGCTGGCAATATGCGGGGCGATGATGATGTTGTTCAAAGTTAATAGCGGACTCTCAAGCGGGATCGGTTCGGGCTCGGTTACGTCGAGCGCGGCGTAGGCGATCTGTTTGTCGCGCAAGGCGCGGTATAGCGCATCGGGATCGATCACGCCGCCGCGCGCGGTGTTGATCAAGATCGCGCTTGGTTTCATTTTTGCGAGTGCCGCATTGTTGATCAGGTGATATGTCGAATCGTTGAGCGGTGTGTGGATCGAGATGAAATCTGATTCGGCGTAAAGCGAATCGAGCGGGACATATTCAACGCCCAATTCTTTTTCTATTTCGGGATGCCGATGCGCGCTGTGATAGATCACTCGCATGTCGAACCCTTTAGCGCGTTTGGCAACCGCTTGCCCGATGCGCCCCAAGCCGATGATGCCTAACGTCGCGCCGTGAACATCGGGACCCAAAAGCAGAGTCGGCATCCACGTTTTCCATTTGCCATCGCGCGTGTAGTGGTCGCCTTCCACAATCCGCCGCGCCGCGCTCATCAACAACGCCCAAGTAAAGTCGGCGGTGGTTTCGGTGAGCACGCCGGGCGTATGCCCCACCGGAATTTTTCGCGCGGTGGCGGCGGCGACATCAATGTTGTCGTAGCCCACCGCCATCTGCGAGATCACTTTTAACGACGCGCCTGCCGCATCCATCACTTGCGAATCAATTTTGTCGGTGAGCAAGGTGAGCAAGCCATCCACACCTTTAACTTTTTGCAAAAGTGATTCGCGCGGCGGCGGCAGTTCATCGCTCCAAATATCCGCATCGGCAATAGGACAGAGGAGATCGATCCCAGCCTCAGGGATCGCCCGTGTGATAAAAACTTTCGGCTTCATCGCCGAGATTGTATCATCCCGGAAAAGAAATCGCGCGCAGGTTTTAGCTGCCGTAGGGCGGCTTCGCTTTGTGTTGGCGCGGATTTATCCGCCCCGACAGGCTATGCAGTTTTTAGTTGCGGCAATAATTTATATCGTGGCTCGGGCGAGCCATGAAAGAGGTGAAGCATGGCGGGGTCAACAGTTTTGAGGGCGCGTTGATATTCGCTCAACGTGCGTTGTTCGGCGGCTTTGAGGGCGTAGAAAAATTTGGGTCCGCGCGAGGGATCATCTAAGTGCATGGATTCGTGTGAGTTGACGAAGACCAGATATTTTTTGGCAAACGTTTTGAAGATTGGCACGTAGTAAATAAAATCGCGCCACCAATAAAAATAATCGGAACGCAGCGCGGGGTTGTTGAGGATGGCGGGATCGAGTCCGTCAATGTCGGCGGCGCGGGTTTGCTCCAAGCCGCCATTTTGATCCAGCCACAAGTCCACGTAGTTCGAGTGCGCGTAAAAATCTTGCGCGCCGTGCGTTAATCGTCCCAGTGCTTTTCGCATGTCGTGTGGATCGTGGTTGCGGGCGATGATCGCTCGCTGCTCTTCGATGTAAGCCAACGCTTCGGCGAATTTGCTTTCGTCAAAATGAATCTGGGGTTGGAAGAAAGTTTGGAGCGAGTCTTGATCTAAATTGGCTTGAATGATCTCGCGCAGAGCGGGGGTTGAAAAATTGCGGCTTAAAGTTTCGGTGAGGATGGCGCTGTGATATTTGTGTAGCATAGCCGCCAGCATAAAACTAAAATATCAATTTCTAAAGGAGAAACGATAGAGAAAGTTTAGAGTCTAAACGCGAGTTGTTCTCCCCGAATTAACATTTTCAGCGACGTGATCATCACGTCCTCTACGGTGACGCCGTCACTCCAACTGAAACCTTTTGCGCCACCGCGCACCCCCTCTTTGGGCACATTCCACTCGCGCCAGACGTACGTGACGTGTTGATGATCACCGTAAGGCGCGTAACGTTTGGGATCGCTCGGTCCCATGATCATCAACACGCGCGCGCCAGTTCCAACTGCCAGATGCGTTGCACCGGTGTCGTTGCCGATATACAACTCACAGCGTTCCGCCAACGCGCCGATCTCGCCCCACGTTCTCGCGCCGAAGTTAATGATTGGGATGTTGATCAAACCTGTGACCGCTTCCAGAATCGGTTCGTCACCGATGCCGCCGATGAGGGCGACGGGCTTGCCGCCTTCGCGCACCAACTGCATCGCCAGCCGCGCAAAGTTGGCGGGCAACCAACGCTTCTCGCTCATCACCATCCCCGGATTTTTTCCGCCGCCAACGTGAATCAAAACGAACGGCTTGTCTAAAATTTTGTTGTCGCTCAAGAGAGAGAGAACGGTTTTTTGATCGGCGGCGGGCGGGGTGTAGGTGACGGCAGCCCCGTG
>JACRLA010000431.1 GCA_016215145.1 Chloroflexota bacterium | reverse complement strand
TGGCTGGCGGCTCGGCTTGCATCGTCCGCACGCGCATCCCGGTTTGGGCTTTAGAAAATTATCGCCGCTTAGGATGGAATGAAGCGCGCATTTTAGAAAACTATCCCACACTCCGCGCAGTAGATTTAGTCAATGCGTGGAACTACTCTGATACACATCCTAAAGAGATTGAACAAGCCATCCAAGATAATGAGGCGGCGTGATGGCTTCGCTATACTCCAATGAGAATTTTCGTTTGCACACAAGACCCCGACACAGAAGGTCAAGCAGAACGCATTCACCAAGCGATCAAAGACAATGAGCCGCTTGCGAGAAAACTCATTCGGGTTAATCGTCCGCAGAAATAAAAATTGAAGTCAATCAAGAAACCCGCTTTCTACTAGAAAGCGGGTTTCTTTTTATTTCGCGTCCACCGCTTTAGGAAGTTGAATCCCCGCCGTGAGACTTGTTGGGCGTGTGGAGGAATCGAGTCGTTGCACAATTTGCACCCGCGCCGTCTCCGGCAGTTCGAGCTTCGCCAAGTTGAATTCTTTCTCGGCGATGTTGATCAGCACTTGCTCCGGCGAAATGTCAGGCGAGAGTTGGTAGACGCGCTCTTTAAATACTTTGGCGATCTCTTTGGCAGTGGCTTCGTCAATTTGATAATAGCGAATCTCTTTGAGGAAGTAGTGAACGATGTTCCAACCCGACAATGGTCCCAACAAAATTTCCGACTCGCTCACGCCGAAGAGATCAAACGGGTGCGCTTCATACACAGACGAGTTGTGCAGCACAGCGTTTTGGTGCACTCCGGCGGTGTGCGTGCGGTTGGTGAGGCTGACCGGTTCTTTAGAGGGAACAAGCATCCGCAGTTTGTCGGCGGCGAGAACGTTGATCGGATACGAGCCGCGCAAGTTGTAACCTTCCACTTTGTCGTATTCACGATCCAAATATAAATTAAATAACAACGCCGTCATGCTGGTGATGCCCGAACGCTCAGCAATTCCCAAAAGAGTCGTATCCATGAATCGCATTCCACTTCGCACCGCTTCAAGCGCGTTGTAAAGCGAGAAGCCACGATCATCGTGGAAGTGTCCTTCGAGATCGACGTTAGGGTAACGCTCGCGCAACGATTGAACGCGCTTGGCAACGGACGGCGGCATCGCCACGCCAACAGTATCGGGCGTGCCAAAACGATCTACATGTGGTGCGACGGCATCATAGACATGGAACAATTCTTCGGGGCGGGTGCGAAACGCATCTTCGCCGCTGAAGCGCAACGTAAGATGCGGATAGTTGCGACGAACTTCTTCGATGATCTTCGTAGAGTTGGTAATGATCTCATCCAACTCTTTGCCGTGATTAAAATGGCGCGATTGCTCCGACGTGCCGATATAAAAATTGAGTCCATCCGCGCCCGCTTCCACGGCGCTTTCTACATCGCGCGGGTGGCAGCGTACATGCGCCAGCAAAAAGGTGTAGCCCTTCTGCGTGATCAATCCATCGCGCACATCACGGATAGCCGCAAAGTCATCGCGCTCTTGCGGGCTGACGATGGGCGCGAACAGTTCAATGAACTTCACGCCATAGATGATCAATGCGCGGACGATCTCTTCTTTATCCGTCCGCGTGAAAAAGTATTTGTGATGATCGTGCAGCAGAGATGTTTGTTGACCGTCACGCAGAGTTGTATCTACGATCTCTAACGCGCGCGGTTGGTAATTGCGGAAAGAAAATTTTTCGGGGATCATCTCACTTGGTAATTAGTAATTGGTTATTGGTAATTGATCTCGCAATTACCAATTACTATTTACTCCTCACCCGCGCCTCTCTTCTCTTCAATCGGTTTCGCCAACACATCCGCCACAACGCTCACCACTTTAGCCAGATCATCTTTCTCAATTACTAATGGCGGCAAGAAGCGCATCACAGTGAGACCGGCAGGCAACGCCAACACGCCCTTCGCCATCAACGCTTGCAGATACGGCGTCACCTTTTGTTTGAGTTCGATGCCTACCATCAAACCCAATCCGCGCACTTCGCGGATCAACGGCGATTCGATCTTCATCAGTTCAGATTTAAACCACGCGCCCAATTCGAGTGATCGCTGCGGCAGCTTGTTCTCTTCCAAATACCCGATTGCCGCGAGTGATGCCGCCGCCGCCAAGGGGTTGCCGCCGAATGTTGACCCATGAACTTGTGATGGCAATTGACCGACTCGCTCACCGATCAACGCCGCGCCCATCGGCACACCACCGGCGATGGATTTAGCCAACGACATGAGATCAGGTTCAAGACCGTAATGCTCACTGGCAAACATTTTTCCGGTGCGCCCAAAACCTGTTTGCACTTCGTCGGCGATGAACATTGCGCCGCGCTCGCGGCAAATTTTTTGCGCGGCTTGCAAGTATTCAGCGGAGCCGGGGCGCACGCCGCCTTCACCCTGCACCACTTCCAGAATCACGCCCGCAGTTTGTTCGGTGACGGCAGCATCAAGTGCTTCAATATCGTTGTAGGCAATGTGCTTGAAACCGGGCCATAACGGCTCGTACGGCTCGCGATATTTTTTCTCCCATGTTGCCGAGAGTGCGCCAATGCTACGCCCGTGAAAGCCGCGCATCGTCGCCACAAACTCTTTGCGCTTCGTCGCCACGCGTGCAAATTTTAAACAGGCTTCAACCGCTTCCGTTCCCGAATTGCACAAGTAGACTCGCTTGATGCTCTTCGGCGCGATGCTGATTAATTTTTGTTCGAGTTCAGCCCGCTTATCGTTGTAAAACATTTCTGGGCAAGAGATGAGCGTTTGCGCCTGTTGCGTAATCGCTGCGACCACTGCCGGGTTAGCATGACCCAAATTGCCCGCGCCCTGCCCGCCGACGCAATCAATGTATTCGTTCTCGTCGCTATCCCACAAATGCGCGCCGACTCCGCGCACAAAGGCGATGGGTCGTTTGGTGTAAAGCCCGGAGGTAAATTGGTTTTCGAGGTCTTGGATTTTCATTTTGTTTGATTCCGATCAGCATCGAACCTTTCAAGCACAGCATTTAAGCGGCGTAACATTTCATCAGACCTGTAAGGAAG
>JACRLA010000466.1 GCA_016215145.1 Chloroflexota bacterium | reverse complement strand
AGGAGAATGATGACAGACTATTTTTCACAAAAAGGAGATTACAAAAATGATCAAACGACTTTTTCTTCTGGTGGCACTTGCTTCATTGGTGCTGACTGCCTGTGGCGGGCAAACGTCTTCGGTGACGCCGACACAACGCACGATCTACATGGCGGCGGTTGAGCCAAAGGGCACCACGGCGGCAGCTAGTGAGCCCTTCCCCGGCGCGGCGTTGCCAGAGGGTGGTGGTTACATCCTCAAAGCGCCGGATAAGGATGGCAACTGGAGCATTGAGACGTATCGCTTTGAACCGAATCAGGTCATCGTCAATCAGGGTGACGTGGTGACGTTGGAGATCGTCGGCATCAACGGCAAAGAGCATCCCTTCAGCATTGAGACGTACGGCTCGAGTGGCGTGATAAAGCGCGGGCAGTTGACTCGCGTGACGTTCACTGCTGATAAAGCAGGCGTGTTCAAAATTAACTGCGGCGCGCACTTGCCCTCCATGACAGCAGAGTTGATTGTACTGCCTAAGAATTAGGACACCTCCTCCGCCACGCGCCCTGCTAAAAAAAGAGACTGCTGTTAAAAAAAGAGACGACTGTAAAAAAAAGAGACGACCCACCGGGTCGTCTCTACTGTTTACTGACAACTGATCAAATCCAGCCTCGCCACTCCATCGCATCCACCACGCGCCCGATGGCGACGGTGTAAGCCGCTTCACGCATATACATGTTGCGCTCGAGCGAAGTCTCTAACACGTCGTGAAAGGCTTTGGTGATCTTCTGATCGAGACGGCGCAGCACCGACGGATGATCCCAGTAATAGTTCATGTCGTTCTGCACGCCTTCAAAGTAAGACGTGATCACGCCGCCGCTGTTGCACAGAAAGTCGGGGATGTCGAAGATGCTGCGCTTCTTTAATTCTTCGTCGGCTTCGGGTGTGACGGGACCGTTCGCGCCTTCGGCGACGATCTTCACCCGCGGGTGAATGCGGTTGACGTTGTCACTGTTGATCTGACCTTCGAGCGCAGACGGGATCAGCACGTCGGCTTCTTTGGCGATCCAAGCCTCCGCCTCCTCGGCGGTATACCCGGCGTCTTTCGCTTTCGCTTGATCAATTGTTCCATATTGATCCGTGATGGATTGCAAAAATATCGGATCGATACCATCTTTGCGCGAATAGGTATACGACACTTGATCGTTGCGGTCGTAGCACGATACACAAATTACTTTACCGCGAAGTTCTTTGATGTAGGCGATGGCGGCATACTGCGCCACGTTGCCAAACCCTTGAATGGCGGCGATAGTTTTTTCGGGCTTCATGCCGAGATGCTTCATCGCTTCGCGGATCGTATCCACCACGCCATAGCCCGTCGCTTCGGTGCGACCTAACGAACCGCCCACGCCGAGCGGTTTGCCGGTGATGGCACTCGGCGAATAATGACCGGCGAGCTTCGAATATTCATCCATCATCCACGCCATCATTTGCGGGGTGGTGCCGACATCGGGTGCGGGAACATCCACTCGCGGTCCAATGTCGTGCCACACGGCGTCGATCCAGCCGCGGCATAAACGCTCTTTCTCACCGACGCTGAGTGTTGATGGATCCACCACGACTCCGCCCTTGCCGCCGCCCAACGGAATATCGGCGACGGCGCACTTCCATGTCATCCACATGGCGAGAGCGCGCACGGTGTCGAGCGTTTCATTCGAGGCAAAGCGGATGCCGCCTTTCGCCGGACCGCGCGCGTCACTGTGTTGAACGCGAAAACCGAAGAACACTTGAATTTTTCCATTGTCCATGCGGACCGGAATCTGAAAACGAAATTCGCGCGCAGGGTAACGAAGCACTTCGCGCACCTGTGGATCAATGTTGATCTTGGCGGCGATGCCATCGAATTGAGTCTGCGCCATTTGAAATGCATTAAGTTGATTGACGGGCATAACGAGTCTCCTTTGAATTTCAGTGTTTAATCTTTTCATATCTCTTGTATGTTGGGGTAGTGTCGAGTTTCCTGTAAGAGTGATGTGTTCTTTCCTTAAACAAGTAGGGCAAGATGTTATCTTGCCCTACAAAACTTAACCATGTCGTCTCATAAAACGTTCAATACGAGTCAATGCCTGTTCAATTTTTTCGTAAGAGGTGGCATAACAGGCGCGCACAAAACCTTTGCCGCTCTCGCCAAACGCCGAGCCCGGTATGACCGCCACTTGTTCCTCCTGTAAAAGTTTTTCACAAAAATCGTTTTCGTTCATGCCACTGCGCGCAATCGAAGGAAACGTATAGAACGCGCCTTTGGGTTCAAAACAATCGAGTCCCAAATTATTAAATCCACCGACGATTAATTTTCGTCGGCGATCATATTCGTTGACCATCTTCGTCACATGATCATCCCCATTCGCCAACGCTTCCATCGCCGCGCGCTGCGCCGTCGTCGGCGCCGACATGATCGTGTATTGATGAATCTTTCGCATCGCGCTGATAATTTCTGCGGGTCCTCCGGCATAGCCAATGCGCCAACCGGTCATCGCATAATCTTTTGAAAATCCGCCGAGCGTGATCGTGCGCGCGCGCATGTTGGGCAGCGAGGCAAAGCACACATGCTCAAAACCATACACCAGTCGATCATAAATCTCGTCCGAGATCACAATGAGATCGTGCTTCTCGGCGATCTGGCTGATCTCGATCAAGCGATCACGACTCATCACTGCGCCCGTTGGGTTATTGGGATAGCCGATCAAAATAGCTTTGGTTCTGGAAGTGATCGCCGCCTCAATCGCGGCTGCCGCCACCTGAAATTGATCGGCCACCGTTGTGGGCACCGTGATCGGCGTGCCACCGGCGAAGATCACTTCGGGCGTATACGCCACGAAACACGGTTCGGGAACAATGACCTCATCGCCCGGATCGAGAATTGCCGTTAACGCCAAATACAACGCCTCACTCACTCCCACCGTGATCAGTAATTCTTCGGCGTCATAACTCACGCCATAAAGTTTTTGTAGATGTTTCGCCAAACTCTGACGCAATTCCAAAATGCCGGAGTTCGATGTGTATTGCGTCTCGCCGCGCTGCAACGAGGCAATGCCCGCCTTGAGAATCGGTTCGGGCGTGACAAAATCCGGCTCGCCGATGCCGAGCGAGATCACATCCTTCATCGTCGCGGCGATGTCAAAAAATTTCCGTGTGCCCGAAGGGGGAACGGTGTTAACACGATTAGAAACGTAAGAACGCATTGAGGTTGTCCTTTGATAGATTTTTTGTAGGGGCAACCCTTGCGGTTGCCCTGAGCAAGCATCGCGGTTGCCATGAGCAAGCATCGCGGTTATCCTCAGGGCGAGGGCAAGCCTCACCCCTACGTTAGATTAGATTGATTCGCCACTCATCATACAACTCGCCGTACATCAACTCAAACACGCGCCCATCTTTAACGCGCACGCGAAAACATTTCCCGCCGGGGATGCGCCACTGTTGTTCAATCGCTTCGATCTCCAACCACTCATCCTTCCAACACAGTGACGTCGGGCGCTCGGCGTATTCGTACTCGGAGTGACATTTAACAAGTTCCATCACTCAAACCCCACCTCACTCGAATCTCCCACATTAAACGTCCGATACTTGCCGATGACGCGCGCATCTTTGCCGATGAGCGAGTGGGCAAGCAGCCCGGTTTGAATCATCGCGCCCTCGTCAATGATCGAGTCGCGGATGATCGAGCCTTCCACTTTGCAACCGGCGGCAATCGTCACGTTGGGACCAATCACCGAGCGTGT
>JACRLA010000480.1 GCA_016215145.1 Chloroflexota bacterium | reverse complement strand
GCCGAAGTGGAGTTGATGATGGCGTTGGCGTGACCGTTCTTTTTTATTTTCTTCAAGCCCACTTCAATCGCCGCCACGTTGGTCGTGTCGAAGGAGAGCATCATATCGCCGACGCCCTCTTGCACACAATCTACCAACCAGTCCATCACTTCGGGTCCGGCTTTCTTTTGCGGACCGATGTTGAGATCGAGCGCGTTGGCGCCAGACTCCTTTTGCTTGCGCGCCAAATTAACGAAGAACGCGCCATCGCGCGCGGCGATGGCTTCCTTAACTTTGGGTGAGATGATATGGATATTTTCGCCGATGAGTAACATTATGACTCTCCTTTAATTTTCATCCAACTACAGCCACTCGCAACATTTTTTCAACAATCGAATCAATCGCTTTCATGGATGGCGATTCGGGCGGCAAGGATACTAAGGGGGTGCCGACACCGTCATACTCGCCGATACTCTCGTCAGCCGGAATCACACCGGCGAGTTCAACGCCGATCTCATCCACGGCTTTTTGCAACGCGGGGGGCAGTTCGCCATTAACCCGATTGACGACCAACATAGATTTGCCGACATTGATCTGCAACTCGTCCGTCAACTTTACAATGCTCTCGGCTGTCTTCACGCCGCGCACGGTCGGGTCGGTGACGACGAGCAGCACATCCACATCGCGCGTGGTGCGGCGCGAGAGATGTTCCATGCCCGCTTCGTTATCAATCACTATGAAATCATATGTCTTGCCCAAACCATCCACCACCTGCCGAAGCAAATGATTGAAGGCACAGTAACAGCCCTGCCCTTCGGGTCTGCCCATCGCCAACAGATCAACAGCATCGCCCTCCTCCACTGCTTTATGAATTTGCGTGTGAAGAAAATCGTGGCGGGTGATTCCTGTGCCGACTGATCCATTTTGGATTCCGGCGATCATATCTTCGCGGATGTCGCCAACCGTTAGCGGGGATGGCAGCCCCAAGACCAGATTCAAATTGGTTGCGGGATCAGCGTCAATGGCTAACACCGTGCCCAACCGTCGGCGCATCAAATGGCGGATGGTGAGCGCGGCAACCGTCGTCTTCCCCGTGCCGCCTTTTCCGGCGAGCGCTATCGTCACCATACTTCCTGCTTTTCTTTGTTATCCCAAATCGCTTCGACGCTCGGAAATTTTGTCATGTCGGTGTGAGGCAGAAACAACGCGCTGGTGAATGAGTCGTAGAACGTGTTATCCGCCGAAAGTTCAATGTAGGTCATCTTCTCGGCGATGGCTTTGATCTTGGATCGCGCTTCACGCGACAGTAACGCCATATACGCGCCCAGCACCGAAGTGTTGCCCAGAAAATTAAATCGTTCCCACTGCATATCGGGCAGCAAACCGATCTGCACTGCTTTTTCTACGTTGATATATTTACCAAACGATCCGCCGACTAAAAGTTTCTGCACGTCCGCCAGATCAACGCCCACGCTTTGAGCCAACACGGTGAAGCCAGCATAGATCGCCGCCTTCGCTCGCATCAGGTTATCAATGTCTACTTTGGTGATCACGATGTCGCGCCCAAGATCGCTTTCATTCGCCCAGGCCACAACATACTCGCCGCCATGTTCGCCTTCACGCACGCGCGGCGTGTTCAATTCAAGTTTAAATTTGCCGCCCTTATCTACAACACCTGTGATAAATAACTCTGCCACGAGTGAGATCAAACCCGATCCACAAATACCTTTGGGTTTCACTTCGCCGATGACGCGATAGGTGGGTTCAAACGTTTGGGTGTTGATCCACACTTCTTCAATCGCGCCGCGTGTAGCGCGCATACCACACACAACACCCGCGCCCTCAAACGCTGGACCGGCAGAGCAAGCACAAGTGACGAACCAATCTTTTGTTCCCAACGCCATCTCGCCGTTTGTGCCGACATCAATGAAGAGTGTAAGTTCATCGGCTTCAGATAATCCTGAAGCGAGCACGCCCGCCGTGATGTCTGCCCCAACATATGAGGCGACGCTTGGAAGTAGATCAACGGTGGCGAGTGGATGAATGTTGAGATCGAGATCAGCGGCGAGTAGCGGCGCGGGATGATTGACGGTGGGGATGTAGGGAGTGAGTCGAATAGAGGCTGGCGGCAACCCCGCGAAGAGATGCATCATGGTGGTGTTGCCCGACACGGTCGCTTTGTAGATCAAATTGCGATCTACTTTGTTACGCGAGACGAGTCGATCAATCAGGTCGTTGATCGTCTTGCGAACCAAATCCCCCATTTCGCTCAAGCCGCCGTTTTTGTTGGCGTAGATGATGCGCGAGATCACATCTTCGCCGCGATTGATCTGCCCGTTGTATTCGGCGGCGGTGTCAATCGCTTCGCCCGTCATTAAGTTGACGAGATAGACGCTGACGGTGGTCGTGCCGATGTCAATGGCGATGCCACACACATCCAAACCCTTTGGGTCTTTAAGACCCGAAGGGTTTACGTCAATGAGACGCGGCGTATTTCGTTTCCAATGATCGGTCTCGATGATCGCCGTCACGTTCCATTCGGCGGCGCGCAATTTTGAACCGAGTTGACGCAAGAGAGGCAAAGGCACTTCGAGATTGGAAATATCTTGCGCGGCGAGCGCGCGTTCAAGGCGCGAGAGATCGTCAATAGAATCTTCGAGTGTGGGCGGGTCGAGGGCGAGATCGAAAGCGCGGATCGTTTGATCACGAATCGGATCGTACGCAAACGGCACTTCTACTTTGCGCGCCGTCTTGTCGGTGACGAGTCGTCGTTCAACGGCTTCTTGTTCGGGGATCAGGATGGCGGCATCACCTTCGATCACCGCTTGACAGGCGAGCGCATAGCCCGCTTCCAGATCAGAAGCCGAGAGGCGGATCGTCGAGCGACGACGAATGTTCCCGCTCTCGACGATCACCGCGCATCGTCCGCAACGTCCTTGCCCGCCGCACGGTTGAGCAAGATCGAGTCCGGCATCGCGTAGAGATTCAGTAAGAAGCGATCCCGTCGGTGCGAGTGCAACTTTATTCGACGGGTAAAACGTTATCGAATGTTGTGCCATTAAATCCTGTAGGGGCGACTCTTGCAGTCGCCCTTTGCCTTTGGACAGGGGCGAGCCCTGCCCCTACAATTAATTTTTCCACATCGTCTTGACGTACGCCGGAAGATCAACCGCTTCTTTGGGTCCGACCATGATCTGCCAACCGGGTAAACTCTCTTCCAGTTCGCCGGAGAGAACTGCCACTTGTCCGGGGATGATGATCTTTTTGTGATTCACTTTTGATTCGATGCCCGTGGTCTTCACCGCTTTGGCGATTCGATCTGCATCAAACTTGCCAGCCGCCCACGCGGTCAGCACGCTCATGCCTTCAGCATCGGCGACGAGCAGCCAGCCGGGTAAACCGGAGCCTTCCACTTCGTTGTTGACGGCGAAGTAGGTGATCGAAAAGTTGGTCGTGACAAAAATAGGCGCGTCGGGTTTGGGTGAATTGATCTCATAGAGCCCGGGCTGCACTTGAATCGGTTTCTGCGGATCGGTGTAAATGTTTTGGCGCAGAGCTAACAGCGCGTACATCATCGCTGGATCAAAATCATCTAACACCACACAGTTGGAATACTTGGCAACATGCTGCGCGGCGAGGACTTCGTCGGCGGGGAAGGTGATGACCGGATAACCGAGCGCGCGGAAATTTTTCTTGAGGGCAAGTCGGCGGATTTGTGTCAGCGCAGAAAGTGAATCGAGATGACCGTTCATCATCGGGTCGAGCACTAAATCTTCGACTCCTGCTTTTTT
>JACRLA010000479.1 GCA_016215145.1 Chloroflexota bacterium | reverse complement strand
GCGATGTGAGCAAACACAAAACCTTCGGCGCGGATGAAATCGAGATTGGCGGCGTGCGCCACCGCCATCGCTTCGACGTTTGCGCCCGCGAGAATCTGAATCCCACATGGCACGGTGACGACGTCTCTCACGGCGCGGGCGATGATCGCCATTGAAGCCACGATCTCCGCGCCCACACTTCCGCGCAGATAAGGAACGTCGTGCATGTTTTCAAGCGCGATAGCCTGCACGCCGCACTCGCTATAAATTTTTGCCTCGCGCAACGCCTTCGCTTCGATCTCGCGCAAACTCAAACGACTCGCGGGCGTGCCGGGTAATGCTTCAACGTGAATCACAGCAATGACGGGTTTTGATGAAGGAAAAAGATTCATAGTAGAACGATTATACAAGGTGGGTTGATGGTTAGGTTGTTGGGTGGTTTGAAGTTTGAAGTTTGAGATTTGAGATTAGAGATTAGAGATTGGAAGTTGGGAATTTGGGATTTGGGATTTTGAGATTTGGGTTTTTGGGATTTGGGATTTTTGTTTTCGGCTATACTCGCCCCGTGCGCCGTTTTATTATTTTGCTCTTCATCATCTTCATCGCCTTCACCTTGCGCGTTCACTTGTTAGGCAATCAAGAACTGCGCGGCGATGAGGGATTCAGTTGGAACTACATTCAAGACCCGATTCAAGAGATCGTGCCGCGCATTTTGCGCGAAGGCGATCCGCAGCCGCCGATACATTATTGGCTGTTATGGGTCTGGGTCAAGTTCACAGGCGATAGCGAATTCGCCATGCGGGCGTGGTCAACGATGTTGAGTTTGATTCTCGTCCCCCTCACCTATCACTTCGCCCGAAAATTTTGGGACAACGATTCAACCGTCGGGATCATCGCCGCCAGTATTATGGCGATTCATCCGCAACAGATTTGGCTGGCGCAAGATGTTCGCAATATGTATCAACTGGCGCTCGCGCCGTTGTTGGTGGCGACGATTGTCTTAAGACTTCCGAAGTCTTTGAGGCTTCGGAAGTCTGGACTCATCACGTCATTGCGAGCGTTCTTTGCGAAGCAATCTCTGGGATTGCTTCGGCGCGAAAACCACGCGCCTCGCAATGACAGCTCGATGTTCCTCGCAATGACGTTGTATATTATTTGCGGCGTCATCGCCATCTACAGTCATTACTACGCTTTATTTTTCCTCATCGCGCATGGCGGATATGTTTTAGCACACGCGCGCAGTTTTAAAAATATCGTGCGCTGGATCATCGCGGGCGTCGCCATCGGCGCGAGCTTCGCGCCGTGGGCTATCGCCATCTTGCCGGTCTATGCACGCGGACAACTCGCCGACCCCACATCCCTCTCGATCATCAAATACACACTCGCCGTGTTTGGCGATCTCACTGCGGGATCGCCGTTCCCCGAATGGCAAAAGATGATCGGCATCGTTGGGTTTGCCATCTTGTGCCTCATCGCCCTCGGCACGCGATCTGAGACTGGACTTACGCAAAATACTTCAGCGTCATTGCGAGGAGCGTTCTGTGCGACGAAGCAATCTCAAAGCGTGACCGAGATTGCTTCGCAAAGAACGCTCGCAATGACGGAGTGGCTCAATGTACGTAAGTCCAGCAAGAATCTAATCTATCCGCTCACGGCGATCCTTATGCCGTTCATCGGAATTTACGCCGTCACGATTCAACGCTCGACCTTCAACTCGTTTTATTTTGTCTTCGCCGCGCCCGCCGCGTATCTCATCGCCGCCGTCGCTGTGCGAAAAATTTTTGCGATGCAAAGACAAGTGGGCGCGAGCCTGATGGTTCTTGGCGTTTTCTTTTTTGGTGTCGGCTTGCAAAACAATTATTCGTCGCTCGATTACAGCAAGACGCGTGGGATGAGACAGGTGGCGGCTCGTTTAACGGAGACGGCGCAAACAGGCGATGTGTATCTCGCCAACTTCCCCGATCCCGTTCAGGGCTATTACATCCGCCACCTCAAACTCGATCATCAGATGCAGCCGACGCGCGCCGATTTCGATCCAGCACAAGTTAACGGCGCATTGCAAACTTTAATTAAAGATCGCCGCGTGTGGCATGTGCCAGTGCGCGCGGCGATGTGGGATCAGAACGCTTACGTGCAGAGTCAACTGAATCAGATCGCCATCACCGCCGAAGATAATGTGTTTTACAAAATGCGGCTGACGCTGTATCTGCCGCTCACGGCGGCGACACCTTTAGACGTGCGCTTTGAAAACGGAATCCGCTTGATCGGTTTTTATTATTCGGGGCACCGATTGACTCTGCTGTGGACAACGGTGACGCCGCCAACGGCGAATTACACCGTGTTCGTTCACTACCTTGCCTACGATGATTTCACCACGCTCGGTCACGACACGCAGCCGACTCGCCCAACGACGACGTGGAAAGTTGGCGAAACGATTGTTGACGCGCGCCTCATCCCCGTGCCGCCTGATATGCCTCAAGGTGAGTATCGGCTCGATGTTGGGTTGTATGATGAAAGAGGAAAAAGATTAACGATTAAAGATTCGGGGGACGATCATGTGCTGTTGCCGATGAAGGTGAAGATGCCCTAACCAAACTTCCGAAGTCTGCGAGACTTCGGAAGTTTTTATTTCACCCGGCTATAAAACGTTTTCCCGCTATCAAACGAGATCGCATCCTTCGCGTGATCAATAGTAATTGTTACTTTGCTGTTCTCTGTACTCAAATCCCCTTTCTGATCATAAAACTCCAACACAAGCGTATCGCCCGAACTGCTGACGAGGCGATAACTGCCCGATTGCTTCAATGGCGGATACCCGTCAATCGTGAACGACCCGCGATCAAAAGTGTAATTGCTATACCACGCGAACCCATCCGCCGATCCGCTTTGCGACCATTTGCCTTGAAGGAATTGTTCGTTGGCGTCGGTGATGATAAGCGAGCAAGCGAGCGAAGATAAAATGAGAAACAACACTGCCGCGCAATGCGCCTTTTGTATTTTCATGGCGCGCATTATGGCACATTTCTTTTTCGCGCAGTAGGCGTCGCAATTCCTATTCATGTATACTCTGTTCACTTGTATCCTGTATACAAGTTGTTATTAAAAGGAGAAACATTTTTCAATGAGTCACTTTCCCGGTAAAGGCAAGGTCGCCGTCATCAAAACAAATCCCGGCACCGTGCTGCAAGATTACGCCCGCGTGATGGAGCTGGCGGGCTTTCGCCAAGCATTGCCCAAAGACAACACCACTGCCCTCAAGATCAACATCTCGTGGCAAACGTGGTATCCCGCTTGTTCGTCCACCCCTTGGCAGACCGAAGGCGTGGCGCGCGCGTTGAGAGCGGCAGGCTACACCGACATCATCGGCGCGCACAACGATACAGTAGTCGTGGACGCGCGTGATGGCGAATTCAACAACAAACATCGCTTCGTCACCGACATGCTCGGTATCCCGTGCATCTATCTTTACCACGAAGATTTTGAATGGTTCGAATACAAACCCAAGCAACCCTTCCTCGTCCTCGACAAAGTTTTTCCCGAAGGCGTGTTCATCCCCAAAGCCCTCGTCGGAAAAAATATCATTCACCT
>JACRLA010000478.1 GCA_016215145.1 Chloroflexota bacterium | reverse complement strand
TCCTCCTCCAACCCAACTCCGTCGCCATGCCGCCTCAATCGCAGTTCAGCGATCTCCTCATCTCGCATCTGCCTAACGCCATCTTCGCCAATCGCTCTTTCCTTTCTTTCCACCAATTTCCTTTGTGGAACTCCTCAATCTTAAACGGCGTCCCCTTCGCCGCCGATCCGCTTTCGGGTTTGTGGTATCCGCCAAACTGGATCACGATTCTTTTTCCGTATCCGATCACCTTCAACATTTTGTTCGCCTTGCATTTGGCGTGGGCAGGGTGGGGCATGTATCGTTGGGCGCGCGATGATGGATTCGATGTGCTGCCGTCTCTCATGGGCGGTCTCATTTTTGCGGGGATGCCGAAACTCATTGCCCATCTCGGCGCGGGGCACGTCTCGCTGGTCTTTGCCATCTCGTGGACTCCATTTCTGCTTCATACCGTCTCGCGCCAATCTCCACACTTCGCGCCCAATCGCCAATTACTAATTACTATTTACTTATCACTGATTTTCTTCGCCGACATTCGCTGGTTTGTCTATGCTTTTGCCCTTGCCATCATCTTGTTTTTCATCACAACTCCTCGCAAAAATTATTTCCTTTGTCTCCTTTCTTTCCTTCTTTTCCTTTTGATTACTTCCATCTCTTGGCTTCCCCTCCTCGAATTCATCCAACACTCCTCTCGCGTCTCACTCAGGCCGGATGAAGCAGGCGCGTTAGCTCTTCCACTAAGCTCGTTGCTTGGATTCATCATCCCCAACCTCGGCGGCTTTCACGAATGGCAAACCTATCTCGGCGTTGCGCCGCTTGTGCTGGCGATCATCGGCGCGATCAAAACTCGCTCCAATCTCCAATCTCGAATCTCCATTCTTCTAATCTTCTTCTCTCTTTGGTTCGCCCTCGGCACAAAAGCCGGACTGTTCACGCTGATCGCCAACATCCCTTTTGCCTCATTGTTGCGTATCCCCTCGCGCGCGATCTTCGTCGTCGGCATCGTCGTTGCGTGGTTGGCGGTGCGCGGCGCGCAATCATTCTCCCTTCCCCTATCGAGTGATGTTCTCAATGGGGGAAGGGTCGGGGATGGGGGTCGGCGGATATGGAATCTTGTTTCAGCCGCAATGGCGGCATCACTTTGGATTCTCGCCATCGGCGGCAGCATCGTGAGTCAAAAGCCAATCATCAGTTTCATCGGCGCGGCGATCATCATCACTTCAACGTTAATCGTCCTTCGCCTCAAACGTTCTCTCAATTACTTATTACTAATTACTGTTCTCGAACTTCTGTGGGTCAACCTCTCTCTCTACGAAGTGCGTCCCATTCAACCGAGTCCCATTGCCGAATGGTTGAGTCAGCGTGAAGGCGTGTGGCGTGTATACTCGCCTTCGTATAGCCTGCCGCAAAACGAAGCGGCGCGATTTAATTTGCAACAAGCCGATGGCGTGAACCCGATGCAGATCGCTGATGTCTCACGCTATATGCAACAAGCGACGGGCGTGACGTGCAAAGGGTATAGCGTCACCGTGCCATGCTTTGATGATGACGTGAACAAAGCAAACATCAACGCCGCGCCAAACGCCAAGTTACTCGGCGATCTCAACGTGCGCTACATTGTGAGCGAGTTCGATCTGCGCGGTGACGGATTCGTCAAACGCGATCAAATCGGTTCGACTCGCATCTACGAAAATACATTTGATATGGGTCGCATGCGCGGCGGGAAAATTATTTCGTGGACTCCGAATCGCATCGTGATCGCGTCTGATGGAGCGGACAATGTAGAAACGACCCCTCAGGTCGTCGTAGAGACGACCCGGTGGGTCGTCTTAAGTGAGATATGGTATCCGGGTTGGGCGGCTTGGGTTGACGGCGTCCCCGTTGAAGTGGAGCGTGATGGAATCTTCCGCGTTGTCACCGTCAGCCCTTCCGCGCGCGAGATCATTTTTGAATTTCGCCCGATGAGCGTTTACATCGGCGCGACGTTAAGTTTTTTGGGTTTGCTGATCATTGTCTTTTTATTCACTCGTTACGCATCACGAAACACGCATCACGTATCACGTATTAGGCATCACGCATGAGCCACGTTACCCGCCGCGAATATCTCTGGGCCATCATCGTCGCCACGATCATTATGGCGTTGACGACTGTGCCCTACATCGTCGGCGCGATTCGATCTAACGACGATTGGCGATTCTCCGGTTTCGTCTTCGGCGTGGAGGACGGCAACAGCTATCTCGCCAAGATGCAGTTGGGCGCGCACGGCGAATTTCTGTTTCAACTTTCGTACGCTTTTGAAGATCATCCCAAAGCGTTGTTCTTCCCTCTGCACATTCTTCTCGGCAAACTCACCGGCTGGATCGTTGGCACGCAAGACATCCTTCGTCTTCACACCGCTCTCATCCTCACGTATCACCTATCACGCATCACGTTTGGCATCGCTCTCCTCCTCGTCACCTACCGTTTCCTCGCCGAACTTTTGCCGCGCATCAGCCAACGCCGAGTCGCTTTTATCTTGATCGCATTGGGTGGTGGGTTAGGGTGGTTGCTCATTTTGTTTCGCGCACCCGAACAACCGCTTGAACTTTATTCGCCCGAAGCGTTTACCTTTCTCGATCTCTATGGCTTGCCTCACCTCTCCGCCTCACGCGCGTTGATGTTAGGCGGCTTGTTATGTTACTTGCGCGCCATCCGCGAACATGGGTGGTGGGGTCTCATCGCGGGCGCGTGTTGGCTGGCGATGACTCTCATCCAACCGTTTTACATGCTGATCATTTTCGTCATCATTGCTCTGCACGTTTTTGCTTTGGCGATCATGACGCTCTTGCACAAAGACGATCTCCTGCGCGGGATCGATCTCAACGCCAGCACATTACGCGCCTTGTGGATCGGCGCGATGGCGGGCGCGTTTGGTTTGCCGCTCACGCTCTACTCGTTCCTTTTATTTTTGTCGAACACGATCTACAAAGTGTGGAGCAATCAAAATGTTTTGCCGTCGCCGTCGTGGTGGGTGTATCTCGCCGCGTGGGGTTTGTTCGTTATCATCGGAATTTTCGGCGTGCGATCTTTGCATCGGCGTAACCTGATCGCTTGCGTGTTGATCGTGATGTGGATTCTGGTTGTGCCGATCCTGATCTACATTCCTTACAAATTGCAGCGACGATTCTCGG
>JACRLA010000450.1 GCA_016215145.1 Chloroflexota bacterium | reverse complement strand
GTGGCTGCCACTTCGTCCCCCTCGAGAGTTGAAGCAGACACAAGTTTCAAACAGTTGGTCGGACAGACATCTACGCAACCGTTACACATAATGCACAGCTCGCCGTCGAAGATCGGGTTGAGCGTGCAAAGCAAACAGCGCGCGCCTTGTTCGCGCGCCGTTACTTCGTCAAAACCCATTTCCACTTTTGCCACGCCAATGCGCCGTTCTACCGGCAGCGAGGGCGGCTGGCGGCGCGACCAGTGTAAATAGTTGCGCAGCGGACTGACGTTGGCATAATCGCGTTTAGAAATGGGAGTGAAGAATCCTTTGCGAATGATTCGCGGCTGGAGATTTTGAAGATAGGTGTGGATGCCGCGCGCAGCGCGTTGACCATCGGCAACCGCATTGATGATGAGGCGGGGACCAAAGGCGATGTCGCCACCGGCGAATATCCCCGGTGCGGTGGTCATCAGCGTTTCTTTATCCACCGCCAAGGTGCCGCGCGGCGTCACTTCCAAACCATCTTCAGGCTTCACCCACGCCAGTTCACCGGTCTGCCCGATGGAAACAATCACGCTATCGCACGCCCAAGTTTTTTCAGTATTAGGAATGATCTGCGGATTGAATCGCCCCTTCTCGTCGAAGGCGCGGGCAACGTTGAGTGTCTCCACGCCAGTGGCGCGCCCGTTTGAACCCACGATACGTTTAGGCGCGATGTGATGATAGATAACGATGCCCTCTTCTTTGGCGGCGGCGACTTCAAAGGGATCCGCCAACATTTCATTTCGATCTTCGACGACCAAACAACACACTTCTTTTGTGGCGCCAAGCCGCCGAACCGCGCGGGCAACATCCAACGCTACGTCCATATCGCCGCCTGATTGCGCGACGTGTCCGGTTCGCGCCGCGGTGCGGGCAACATCCATTGCCACATTGCCGCCGCCGATCACCACAATCCGTTTACCAAGATCAAGGTTGTAACCATCGAGGTTGATGTTGATCAGAAAATCCACCGCGCGCAGCACGCCGTCAAACTCTTCACCTTCGACGTTGAGACTGCGACTGCGATACGTTCCAATGGCAATAAAGACCGCATCAAAGTCCCGGCGCAAATCGGCAATGGTGAAGTCGCGCCCCAAGGCGTGGCTAAGTTTAAGTGTGGGACCTAAGGCGAGGACGGATTGAATTTCAAGATCAACTACTTCGCGCGGCAGACGATAGGCGGGGATACCGAGTCGTAACATCCCACCGGCGAGTGGAGCCGAATCAAGAATGGTGACTTCGTGACCAAGCAGAGCAAGATCGTGAGCGCACGAGAGTCCGGCAGGTCCCGCGCCGACGATGGCTACACGCTTGCCGGTCTTTGGACTGCGCTGGCGCGTGGCGGTGAGTCCGCTGCGGCTGGTGGGGAAAGTGGTGTTGCCGAGATCAAAAGCGTTCGTGGCGCCAACGTAACCGGGCCAGGCTGGCGGCATCCGCGTTTCACCGCTCTCACCCAAATACACACCGTAGCGGTCGTTGACGAATCGTTTTAACGCGCGAATGGCAATCGGCGCATCAATCTTGCCGCGGCGGCAGGCGGCTTCACAGGGTGCGCCGCACACCCAGCCGCAAGTGGAAGCAAATGGATTCGTCTCGCGGGCGATCAAATAAGCCCGCTCGTATTCGCCGCGCGAGATGGCGGTGACATAAGCGCGACCATCCGTCCGCACCGGACACGCATTTTGGCAGGCGACTGTTTGTTGATAGAACGTGAGATCGGGAACAGAAACGCGGTAATGAGTCACGACGACTAACCCTCTTACCGCGAGAGTGTATCAAGCGAAGGTGTAGATTAGGTGTAGAGGAAGTGTGAGGTAGGTGGGGTTATTCGAAGCGATACCCAAATCCGCGTTCAGTGATCAGGTGCTTGGGGTCGCCGGGATCGTTCTCGATCTTTTTACGCAGAGTCCATATATAGTGTTTGACCTGCTCAACTTCACCGACATAGTCATGTCCCCACACTTCGGTCAGTAACATCTCGGTCGGCACAGTGCGGTTGGCGTGACGGGCAAGTGTTTCGATCAAGCGATACTCGGTCGGCGTAAGTTCAACGAGATGTTCTTTCACAATCACTCGCCGCTGCTCGAAATCAATCGTCAAGTCATCACTCGTCAACGTGTGAGTTGGCAAAGGAGAGTGTGCGACGCGAGACAAGACCGCGCCCACACGCGCAACCAGCTCGGCAAACGAGAAAGGCTTCGTCACATAATCATCCACGCCGAGACGGAAGCCGCGCAGTTTATCAATCTCTTCGCCTTTGGCGGTAAGCATGATGATGGCGATGGGGTAGAGACGTTCCAGCGGAGCGGGATAGAGACGTTCCGGCGGAACGTCTCTACGAGCGCGCAGCCGCTCGCACACATCCCAACCATTCATGTTGGGCATCATCACATCTAACACCACCAGATCGGGCGCGGACTCCTCTACTAACTTCAAGCCGCTTGCCCCATCGCGCGCCGTCAACGGGCGGTACCCCGCCGTTTGCAAATGGCTCGACAGTAGCTCAAGCAAAGTGGGATCGTCGTCAATGAGCAGAATGGTTGGAGTGGTCATTGTTATTTCGCTACCGGAATCGTGAACGAGAAGATTGCGCCGCCATCCGGATGATTCTCTGCCCAGATGCGACCTTGTTGCGCTTCGATTAATTGGCGACAGACATATAACCCGAGACCGTAGCCGTAAGATGCTTGTGAGTCGCTGCTATCGGCGCGATAGAATTTGTTGAAGACCTGTTCGAGATCATCGGACGGCAAACCGGGGCCGAAATCGCGCACCGATAGAATCACTTCGACTTGATCGGCGCGCGCTTCGATCACAACTTCTTTGCCAGATGATGAATATTTATCGGCGTTGTCGAGAAGATTCGCTAACACTTCCGCCAGGCGATCACGGTCGGCAAAGACGAGCGGCAAGCCGGGCTTTGTCGGCATATTGAAGAGACGGTTACTGGCGCGGGCGCGAATCTGATCCACCACCTGCTGAACAATCGGCAGCACCGAGATCGGTTCGGCATGCAGCACAAATTCACCGGCCTCGATACGGGCGGCGTTCAGCACACCTATCACTAACCGATTGAGTCGATCCACTTGTTGATTCAAGATGGTTATCATCCGCGTGCAGGTTGGATTCATCGCCGCACAATTGGCTTCAATGTGTTCAACCGCGCCGTGCATATTCGTCAGCGGCGCGCGCAGTTGATGTGATACGAGCGAGACAAATTCGGATCGGGTGCGATCCAGTTTTTGCAAATCGGCGTTGGCGCGGGCAAGTTGATTCACTTTATCAGCTAACTCCCGCGTCCGTTCAGCCACTTGCTCATTCAAACTAGTATTGAGGCGGCGGATCTCCTGCTCTCGACGTTTGCGTTCAGTGACGTCGCGTAGGATGACTGACATCCCGATGGATTGACCACTATCATCGGTGAGGTGTGTCGCCGTTAATTCAACGACGACCTGTTGCCCCTGCGCATCGCGACAAGTTGTTTCGTGACCACGAATGAATCCCGCCTGCCGCACTTCCTCAATCAGCCATTGAGACTCCACCTCCGCCGCTTCACCGCCAAACAACTCGGCGAGCGACACACCTACGGCTTCGCCGGTTGAATAACCAAACAGCAGCTCGGCTCCGCGATTCCAAGATTCGATGCGTCCGTTCGAATTGAGACCCAATATGGCATCTGCCGAAGCCGTCGTAATGGACACTAATCGTTGCTCGTGAGCGCGCGCCAGATGTTCGACGTGTTCTTTCTCTTCCAGCCAACGACTAATTTGTCCAACTGCCATGTACACAAACACGGGTCCCACTAAACCATAGAAGAGTATCTCCACTATATAGTGCAGTTCGTGTGAAAAATTATCATGCACCCACGCCGCCGGTCCGAGTTGGTAGATTACAGAAAGGATAGCAAGGGCGATGGGAAGCAGCCAGCGCAAAGTGGAGATGCGTTGACTGATAGTTGAGTCGGTGGGATTCGCGGTGATCGTTTTTGCTGTCATGTATTCAATCTAGCAAAAGCGAAGTGCGCTGTCAAGCACATCTACGATGAACTCACTTGCCTCACGTCTCCAAAAAAAAAGCCGCGCTCTTATAGAGCGCAGCGTTTTTCTTTTCGCTATTCAACCACCGAACTACTTGACGACGAGCGTGCCTTTCATCCCCGCTTCTTTGTGACCGGCGACGGTGCAGAAAAATTCGTACGTTCCGGGTTTGGTCGGCGTGAATTCTAACGTGCCGCTCTTGCCCATCGCCACAGCGATATGCAGTTGCGGTTCCTTCGCCGTGCCACCGCTGCCCATGTCATGTCCGGCGACCGACTCCGCAGTAGAACTGATCTTCGATGTCGGAATTTCCATGATGCTGAAATCGTGATCAACCGAATCACTATTCCGCATCGTCATCTTGACGGGTTGCCCAACCTTTACTTCAATCATTGCCGGTTGAAACTTCATCAGGTTGGTCTCCATCGTGATCAGTTGCGGTGTGGCTTGCGGGGAACACGCCGCTAATGTCACAGATGTTAACAGTAAAAGAATTAAAAGTTTTTTCATGGTATTGCTCTCCTCTTTGATGCCCCATTTTACGAATCTATCCCTCAACATCAATACGCCATTTGGCGTGTTTTTTATGGATGGTCTGACTCGAACTCGGCGCGGCAGCCGCGCGAACAAAAATAATAGGTGACGCCGCCAACCACCAATGTCGCCGCCGCCTTCGTTTGCTCGATGGTCATGCCGCACACCGGATCCGTCGCCATCACCGTCATCTCCTTAAACTCTCCGTCCTCTAACCACAGCACGCGGTCGGCAATATCTTTGATGCGCTGATCGTGCGAGACGATCACCACACTACGATTCTGGTCTTTGGCGATGCGCCGCAGCAAACGCATGATCTCGTGACCGATCTTAACGCGGGATCATTGATCAGCGCGCGGGCGATTGCCACGCGCTGTTTCTCCCCGCCTGAAAGTTTCTCTGGAAGAAAATTGAGTCGCTCGCCCAAACCAAGATCGGTCAACAGGGATGCCGCCTTGTGCCGCGCCACCTTACTTTTAATTCCGGTCAACTCTGCCACAATCGCCACGTTCTCCAACGTCGTCAGCGCCGAAAGCAAATTAAAATCCTGAAAGATGAATCCGAACTGGCGCAGGCGAATGTCCGGCAAACGATTCTCGGCGAGCGCGCTGATCACGTCGCCGTTAAGTTGGATCGTTCCTTCAGTCGGCTTGAGCAACGCCCCCAGCATCGAGAGCAGAGTCGTCTTGCCCGACCCTGAAGGTCCCATGATCAACACGATCTCTCCGGGCTCCACCGAGAGCGACACGTCATGCACTGCCGTCACTTCAGTCGTCCCCGTGCCGTATCTCTTCGTCACCCGTTCAACCCTCAACGTCGCTTTATTGTTCATTGTTCATTCTCTCATTGTTCATTGTCTTCAATCTCCAAAACAAATTCCCAAATCTCTGGCGGTCATCATCACATCGCAGTCGAGCGGCACGACCTTCATGCGGCGCGTTGCCTCTTCGAGCGGCACATATCGCACGGTGGGTGGATCGAGCGCGACCATTACGCCGCTTTGACCCTCTTCGATGGCGCGCACCGCCGCCGCGCCGA
>JACRLA010000105.1 GCA_016215145.1 Chloroflexota bacterium | reverse complement strand
TTCATCGTCGAGCCAGACGCCATTGACTTGATCGCCAAATTGACGTGGCATCTCGATCAACCATTTGGCGATTCGCCGGCGATACCCACGTTTCTCGTTTCAAAGTTGGCGCGTGATCATGTAACGGTTGCCTTGAACGGTGACGGCGGCGATGAACTCTTTGCAGGCTACGAAAGATTTTACGCGGCGCGACTCGCGCAACAATATCAGCGCGTGCCGAAGATCGCTCACAATTTAATTTCAGGCGTCGCTTCACGTTTGCCGCAAGGCACGGGATACCGCGATGTGGGTCGGCGCACGTCGCGCTTTGTGAACACGGCGCGGCAAGAATTGCCCGATCAGTATTTGGGTTGGGTCGGGATCATGTCGGATGATTTAGTAGAACGGTTATGCGGTCACGCCCGCGCGGCGGATCATTTTAAAAATTATTTTCGCGCGCGCGATGGCGGCGACCCCGTGCCGACTCTGCTCGATGTCAACATGCGCTCGTATCTGCCCGACGATCTGTTGATCAAAGCCGATCGCATGAGCATGGCGGCATCACTCGAAGCCCGCTCGCCGTTTCTCGATCATGTCTTGGTAGAATTTGCAGCGACCATTCCCGCCTCGTTGAAATTAAAAGGCAACGTCGGCAAATATATTTTGAAGCGCGCCTTTGAAAACAAATTGCCGCGCGAAATTATTTATCGGCGCAAGCACGGCTTCGGCGTGCCGATAGGAAAATGGTTTCGCACGACTCTGCGCGAGTATGTCAACGAGACTCTGCTTTCAACTCGCGCCACCCAGCGCGGATTGATGCGGACGGAGGCAGTGCAGCAGTTGGTGAACGAACACCTAAGCGGCGCGCGCGATCACGGTCACGCGCTGTGGACGGTGATGATGTTGGAAGTGTGGGCGAGGAAATTTCTAGACTAATTTGTTGATCATTGCGTATTTCGTATTGCGTATTACGTGACACGGAATACGCAATACGAAATACGTTTCAAGGAGATTTAAATGACTCGATACCTAGTAACCGGCGGCGCGGGCTTCATTGGCTCAAGCATTGCGGAGGAGTTGGTGAAGCGCGGACACACGGTGCGCGTCGCCGACAATTTTGCGACAGGTCGCCGCGAGAATCTGAAAGCGGTGATAGATAAGATCGAATTGGTGGAAGGCGATCTGGCGGAACTCGACTTCGCCCGTCATGTCGCGCGTGACGTAGATTACGTTTTGCATCAAGCCGCCATCCCCAGTGTGCCGCGCTCGGTTGCCGACCCGATCCTCAACAACCGTTCCGGCGTGGTGGCGACTCTCAACATGCTGGTCGCAGCGAAGGACGCCAAAGTGAAACGCATGACCTTTGCTTCGTCGTCGTCCATTTATGGTGAAGCCATTGCCGGAGCAAAACGCGAAGACATGCAGTTGCTTCCGCTCTCGCCGTACGGCGTAAGCAAGATGGCGGCAGAAGGTTATTGTGTTGCCTTTCATACCGTGTATGGTTTTGAAACGGTGTGCTTGCGTTACTTCAACGTATTCGGTCCACGACAAGACCCCACTTCAGAATACTCGGCAGTAGTTCCAAAATTCATCACTGCGCTATTAAATAAAAAAGCCCCGACGATCTACGGCGACGGCGACCAGACTCGTGACTTCACTTACGTCGGCAACGTGGTCGCCGCCAACCTGCACGTCCTCACCGCGCCCGCAGAGCGTGCCGCAGGCGGATTCTTCAACGTGGCGATGGGGCAAGCCACATCACTCAATCAACTTGTAGACATGCTCAACGAATTGATCAACACGAATCTCAAAGCCAACTACGCCCCACCCCGCACCGGCGACATCAAACACTCAACGGCGGACGTGAACAAGATCAAAGATGCGTTGAACTACTCACCAGCGATCAGTTTGATTGACGGATTGAAGTTGACGATTGAGTGGTACCGGGATGGCGGATAGCAGATAGCGAATTGCAGTTGGGCAGCTTAAGGATTTATACAAATGACATATCCGATTCTCGAATACGATCCAACACGCGAGTCCTTTGTAGAGCCATCGAAGGTCATTCGCCCTCGCAATTTGCCTGAGCACTGTGTTATTTGTTTCTTCAAGGATGTGGTCGAAAAGGTTATTACTAAGCATAATGCCAAAATGGTCGTGGAAAATCGATGGGAGGATGGCCCACACCCTGTTTATGAAATTGAATATACGGGTCAACGGTTAGCCTTTTATCATCCAGGAGTCGGTGCGTCTTTGACAGCCGCTACCTTTGAAGAAGTGATTGCATTTGGTTGTCGGAAATTCATTGCATGCGGAGGTGCTGGTGCCCTCAATAAAGATATTGCGGTTGGTAATTTAGTTGTGGTTTCTGGAGCAATTCGTGACGAAGGGGTTTCATATCATTACCTTTCGCCAAATCGTGAGGTCATAGCCCACAAATTAGGAGTAAATGCTCTGGTAAACACCTTAAGTAGTCGCGGGATTCCTCATAGAGTGGGAAAAACATGGACAACAGATGCGCCTTATCGTGAAACACCAAACAAAATAGCATCGAGAAAAGAAGAAGGCTGTCTTGTCGTGGAGATGGAAGCTGCAGGAATGATGGCGGTTGCCCAATTTCGCGATGTCATATTTGGACAGGTTCTATATGGCGGAGATGATTTGAGTGGCACAGAATGGGATAATCGAGAATGGCAATCAAGAGCCGAAATTAGAGAGAGTCTTTTCTGGCTCTCTGCAAATACTTGCCTCACTTTGTAACTGACGGCTGCCCAACACGGCGTCCAGAGGACAGGTCGGGGCGTTGCCTTCGGCCCCGACGACTTTGTCTCCTTTTGGGTTTTGTCCGCCAAATCCCGCCCTTGCCGCTAACGCTAACCGTAGCGAATGGCTTATGCCATTTGCTATAAGCGATACGCTATCCGCCATAAGCCATCCGCCATCAGCCATCGTGATTCGCGTTCTCCGCCTCATCGCCCGCCTCAACATCGGCGGACCCGCACTGCACGTCACGCATCTCGCGCGAGGGTTGAATCCGAATCGATTCACGACTCGACTCGTCACGGG
>JACRLA010000104.1 GCA_016215145.1 Chloroflexota bacterium | reverse complement strand
TGACGGTGCGGCTTTGTGAGGAGAAAGTGTCACCCACGTTGAATTGATCAAAAGTGAGTCCGCGTGATTTATTCGTCATAGTTCCCTCTTTCTTCTTCAACGGATACTCAAACGGATAAACGGATGCGCGTCGCGCTTTATCCGCTTATCCGATTCCTATCCGTTGAAGATTAATCTGTTGCGAGCGATCCCGCGCTCGCCGCGTTTTGTTTTTTGAATAACCATATCGCCCCCTGCGCGCCCGCCGCAAAACCAAGTATCGCCCCGAAGCCGTACGCCGCGCCCTCCAGCGGAGTCGACTCGGTGACGATGATTGACGTATCAGGCAAGAAAGTTAAGTAGCGCACCCTAACTGTGTTTGGCAACTTATCATCCGCTTCAAACGTGTGCTTCTTGCCATTCGCATCCTCATATTGCACGACCGACACATCGTGGAACGTATTCGTTTGTCTGCCTTCAACGTTTACATCAGGCGCTTGCTTGCGCTCGATCACCGTGCCTTGTGTGTCCACGCCCACCAGCGGCAACAACAGCAGCGCGCAGAAGAACGCCGTATAAAGAAACACGCCAAAGCCGCCGACCATCGCAAGCAGCCCCACGGTGCGCGGTTGATTTGAAAAATTCTTCGTCGCCATTACACTCCCATCTCTTTCGCAATAATGCCGCGCAAAATTTCGCTCGTGCCGCCGCCATATAAAAGAAAGCGCGCGTCGCGGAAATATCTCTGCGCCTCATACTCCATCGCAAAGCCGTAACTGCCAAAGATGCGTGTGCATTCGTCCGCCGCCTTGTTAGCAACTTCGGTAGAAAAAAGTTTTGCCATTGAAGATAATTTCATGTCCGGTGTTTTTTGATCAACCAACCACGCCGCGCGATACACGAGTCCGCGCGCCGCTTCGATCTCTGTTCCGACTTGGGCGATCTTGTGCGCGATAGCCTGATACGCCGCAATCGGCTTGCCGAACTGCACCCGATCATGCGCGTACTTGATACTTGATTCAATCGCGGCAGCCGCCAACCCCAACGCCAGCGCGCCCGTCATCGTGCGAATCTCTGCCAGTATCCCGCCCAAATTTTTAAATCCCGTTCCTTGCTGCCCCAAAAGATTTTCGTGAGGCAGGCGCACATCTTCCAAAATTAATTCCGATGTCTCCGACGCGCGCACGCCCAACTTATGAATCCGTTTCCCAACCGAGAGTCCCTTCGTCCCCTTCTCCACCAAAAACATATCAATCCCTTTGAACCCGGCATCGGGATCGGTTTTTGCCGCCACTGTAAAAAAGTCGGCAACAGTAGCGGAGGTGATCCACATCTTGCGCCCGTTCAACATCCAGCCCTTATCATCCTTAATTGCCCGCGTCGTTATCCCGCCCAAGTCCGATCCGAAATCTGGTTCGGTCATGGCTATCGTTCCGAGTTTTTCTCCGCGCAGTGCCGGTTCGAGCAATCGCTTTTTGTGATCATCTGTGCCGAAGCGATAAACGAAATCCGTCCCCATCAGACACTGCATAGAAACCGCCGCCGCCAGCGAAAGCGATCCGCGCGCGATCTCCTCTGCCATTAAACAAAACGTGGTGAAGTCCGCGCCTAAACCACCAACGGATTCGGGATAGCGCAAGCCGAAGTAACCGAGCTGCCCGCATTTTTTAAAGAGCGCTACCGGAAACTCTTCGCGCTCATCGAGTTGAGCCGCCACAGGCGCGACTTCATTCGCTACAAAATCGCGCACTGCTTTACGAAAGAGTTCTTGTTCTTCGGAAAAATGAAAGTCCATCACGCACAATTGTCATTCCGAGCGAAGCGTGGAATCTCTGCGACAACCGAACGAGATTCCTCGTCGCAAAAAAACGCTCCTCGGAATGACATTAACCACACACGACGGTTACATTGTTCATTGTTCATTTCTTAATCGGCTTCTTCTCCGCCAAATGTATCAACACCCCAAACGCATCTTTGGGATGCACAAATGCCTCACGCCACACCTTGCCTTCAAACGTCACGCCGGGTTTGTAATGATGACGATAAGCGATGCGCCCGCCGCGTTTCTCCAGTTCGGCAACGGCAACGTCGAGATCATCCACTTCGTAGGTGATGTGATGCACACCGGGTCCGCCATTCTTCTTGATGAACTTGGCAACGGGGCTATCGTCGCGCGTCGCCTGCAACAATTCCATTTTGCTTTCGCCAATATCGAACGGACGATAGCGAATACCCATGTCCTCGATATTCTCTTCAGGACAGAACTTCGCCCCGAACCATTGCTCGAAAAATTTTTGCGCCGCGTCTAAATCGGAGATCTGCCCACGACCCGCAATAACGATTCTTATTCCTTATCGTCAAATCTGCTCGTGCGTTCCGGCGGATCGAGAGTAAGTTGCTCACGCTTGTGGATCATCAACGGCAAGCAATTGGCGCACAGCCACAACTCGCGTTCCTTGTAATGCCAAAGCATCATCGGCACTTCGCCTTGCGTCGTTCCGCAGTTCAAACATTTTTTAGAATTCTCTTCGCTCATTTCAATCTCCAATCTCCAATTACTAATTACCAATTACTTTTCTTTTAAAACTTCCTTCAACGCCTCAATCAATCTCTCATTCTCGGCGCGCAAGCCCAGCGTCGCCCGCACCGCATTCGGCATTCCCCAGGCCGCCATCGGACGGATGATCACGCCGCGCCGCAAAAGTTTTTCGTTAAGAGTCGCCGCAGGCATCGGCAAATTGATCAACAAAACAAAGTTTGCCTGACTCTTTACATATGTGAGATCGAGCGAATCAAACGCGGCATACAACCATTCGCGTTCTTCGCGCACAAATTGTTTGCTGCGCTTCAAATAATCGCGATCATCCAGACTCGCCCGCGCCGCCGTCAACGCCACCGCGCCGGTGTTGAACGGCAATTGCGCGTGATGCACGTATTCAATAATGTCGGGTCTAGCAACAGCGTAACCGACTCGCATATTCGCCAAACCGGCGGTCTTGCTAAAACTCCGCACCACAATGGCGTTGCGCCCGGCAACGATGTGTTCCGTGCCAGTGCCATAATCCGCGTCGTCATCCACAAAATCGAAATACGCTTCGTCAAAGACAACGACTACGTTTTCCGGTACGCGCTTCATAAAATCTGCCACTTCACTTTTAGTGAAGATCAAACCTGTTGGGTTATTCGGCGCGCACAAAAAGATCAAGCGCGTGTCAGAGGTGATCGCCGAAACCATCGCCTTAAGATCAAAGCCCAAACTCGGAGTCGGCGGCGTCAGCACCGGCTTGCCGCCAAACATCGTAGTGAACAGGTGATACATCGGAAAGGATGCGCTGCACGTCACCATCTCGCCGCCATCAAAAATAAATGACTGAGCGATCATGCGAATCACATCCGTCGCACCGTTACCGACGATCACGTTGCGCTCATCGAAGCTCGCATGTACTCGCGGCGCAATCGCCTGCCGCAGATCGCGCTCCGAAATTCCGGGGTAGCGATGCGCCTCACTCAACATTTTGCGCGCCGCTTCCATCGCCATCGGCGACGGGCCCAACGCATTTTCATTCGAAGCGATCTTGATCACATCGGCAAGTTTATACTCGCGCTGAACTTCCTCAACAGATTTACCGGCAATGTAGAGAGGAACTTTTAATAAGTTAGGGTTAGTTCGATAAGAAGTCATAAGCAAAAGGAAACAAAAGAACTAAAGGAAACAAGGGAAACCCTTTCCTTCATTTCCACTATTTCCCTTCTTTCCTTTGTTGTTCTTCCAACGCCCTCAACACCCTCTCCGGCGTCATCGGCAACTGCGTCAACCACACGCCGGTCGCATCGTAGATCGCATTCGCTATCGCCGCCGCCGTCGGCGTCCCGCCCATCTCGCCCACGCCCTTCGCGCCAAACGGGCCCTGCGGATCATCCGTCTCAATGATGATCGATTCGATCTGCGGCATGTCGGCTGAGGTGAAAAGCCGGTAATCCAAAAAATCTGGATTCATCACGCGCCCCTCTTTCACAATTAATTCTTCGGTCAAGGCATAACCGAGTCCCATCTGCGCGCCGCCTTCAATTTGTCCTTCCACCGCCATCGGGTTGATCGCGCTACCCACATCATTGGCGCACACCAATCGCAGCACGCGCACCTTGCCCGTCTCGGTGTCCACTTCCACTTCTGCCATCTGCGTTCCAAATCCGTACGTCGCAGAAATATTTCCTTTGTAAGTATCTTTATCCACCAACTTCGTCGGCGGGTCATACCAACCCTCACCGAGAATCACTTTGCCGCCTTCGCGATAATGACGCGAGCGCGCGACTTTGTTGAGATCAACGGATCGATCTGAATCTTTGACAAAAATTTTTCCCTCCCGCGCAACCAACTCTTCAGTTTTAGCTTTCAACAACTCGGATGCCGTCTCGAACAACTGCCGCCGCGCATCCATCGCCGCGATGTGTGCCGCATTCCCCGCAATGAACGTGGTCCGACTGGCATGAACGCCGACATCCCACGGCTTCACATCGGTGTCGCTGTTCAACACATTTATATCTTCAACTTTGACTCCCAACACTTCGGCGACGATCTGCGCCAAAATCGTTTCCGACCCTTGCCCGATCTCCGTGCTGCCAGTGATCAACGAGACGTGACCAAAATCATCCACCTTCACCGTCGCTCCGCAGCCATCGCTTCTATATATACGCGCTCCGCCGCCGACGTTGAGGGTTGAAGCGAAACCAATTCCCCTCTTCAATTTCGGATTTTTGATTTCGGATTTCGGAGTCTGTCCTGCCGAATCCTTCCGCATTCCGAATTCCGCATTCCGCATTCCCGCGTCTGCGCGTGCGGCAACCGCCTCAATACATTCCTTAAGTCCACACGATGTGATGATCAATCCTTGCTGATTTTCTTCATTCGGGATATTAACATTTCGCAAACGAAAATCAACGGGATCAAGATTCAACGCTTGCGCCAATCGTTCCATCAACGTCTCGGTATAAAACGTAGATTGTGGATTGCCATAACCGCGCACCGCGCCGGTGATCAAATTATTTGTGTAAACGCAATCGGCTTCAAACTTGACGTGCGGCACGCGATACAGCGATGCCGTCGTCTCCATCATCACCAACGGAGTCACACTGCCCCACGAGATATACGCGCCGACATCGAGCAAAGCGTACGCATCGCGGAAAGTGATCTTGCCATCGCGCTTCGCCCCGGCGCGGGCGTGAATGTACGCCGGTTGGCGCATCGGCGCGGCTAAAAATTCTTCGTGGCGCGAAAAAGAAATTCGCACCGGCTTACCGGCTTTGCGCGCCAACAATGCCGCAATCGGTTCGTAAGGATAAATATCCAACCCGCGCCCAAACGCGCCGCCGATAGCGGTTTGAATAATGCGAATGTCGTTGCCCTCAATACCCAACGCTTCTGCCAGATCGCGCTGAAGTAAAAACGGAATCTGCGTCGTGCTATACAACGTCAGATGATCGCGATGATCAAATGAGGCGATGACCACACTCGTCTCCATCGCCGCGTGCGCCACGTAAGGCAATTCAAAATCGGCTTCGACCACCACATCGCTCTCACGCTCGCCCGCTTCAATATCGCCGTGCGAGTATTTATATTTTTGAAACAGATTCGTTTTTCGTTCGGGGTGAATCAAAGGCGCGCTGTCTTTCATTGCTTGGCGCACGTCGAACAACGGAGTCAGCGGTTCGTATTCGATTTCAATTAAGTCTAACGCTTCCGCCGCAGTGTCGGCGTCAACGGCGGCGACGGCAGCCACTTCGTCACGATAGCTGCGCACCACGTCGCCCTTGATCGGCGTGTTGTCTTTTCCATAACCAAATTTTGTCGGCGGGTTATCTTCGGCAGTGAGGATCGCTTTCACGCCGTTCAACTTCAACGCGCGCGAAACATCCACCCGTTTAATTTTCGCGCTGGCGTATTGCGAATACAAAATTCGCCCATGCAACATGCCGG
>JACRLA010000103.1 GCA_016215145.1 Chloroflexota bacterium | reverse complement strand
TTAATTATTCACCCCGTTTACCCGCACCCTCCACCACTCTTATCGCGTTTCATTTGCAGTTTGATCTTCGGTTCGTATTTTAATGTTTCGTATTCGATCAAACTTGGCGATGAGGCGAGCTAACGATCACCTAACGCCGCAGTGAATTTATATTGCAGGCTTTCGGTGACGGTTGCTTTGATCGGCGTGATGGTTTTATCTTCTTTGCCGAAGAACGCCAGCCAATTGTTCACGCCGCCTTCCAAGATGTAGACGTTAGGGATGGCTTCTGCCACCAGAGTCTTCCAGGCGGTAGTGGCGGCAGATTCGTCATTGCTCATCACGACCACCACTTTGCTAGAGGCGGCGTTTGCCAGAAGTTCCGGCACGATGCCTTTCACTTCTTTGGGCTGCACGTTGCGCGCGCCGCGTAAGTGGAAGAGGTTGTAGTCGGCTTCACTGCGAATGTCGAGAATGACGAGTTGCAACTTGTTGTCGTACATCGTATGGAACAACTCGGCGGGGACGATTTGCACTTCGCGTTTGGCGAGCGCGGCTTCTTTAACGGGAGCGAGCTGCGCGTATTTTTGTTCGGTGGAGGGCGAGCCGATGAAGATGACACTCAAGGCTACCGCGATCAAGGCGGCAGCACCTGCGAATCGCATCTTCGGTTCCTTAGCCAGATCACGTTTGCCCACATATTTTTCTAACAGTTCGGCGCCGAAGAACATGAACAGTGCCATCAAGACAACAAGAGTGACGACGACACCATTGGGCAGGTTGAGCCAATCCATTAACGTGAAGCGCCCGAGATAGCCACTGGTTTGCCACCAGTTATCAAAATAGATTTCGGTTTCGCCAAAGGCGAAGATGCCGGTGAGCACGCCCAACACAAAAAATAGCGCGTCAACTTTTCCGGTGACCATGCCGACGAGCGATGTGCCGGGGCAGAAGCCGCCGACGATGAAGCCGACTCCCATAATCAAGCCGCCAACGATCATCGGCCAGAGATAAGTGGTGTTGACATACACTTGGCTGTAATCCAAAACGCCTAAGCCGATCATCGTGAAGAGCAAGACCATTGCCGTGATGATCGCGCCGAACATCACTTTAAGCACAGTGAGGTCGGTGAAGTAAAACTGCGCGGCGAGCTTTTTGGAATTGCCGAAGCCGGAAATTTCTAGCACGTAGCCGAAACAAAAACCGAGGACGAGGAAAACCAGATACGACCAGGGGTTTGCCGCGCTGGTTGTTTGTAGAGAGGTGAGAGGGAAGTTCATAGCGAGCTCCTTACGGAATACGAAACACGAAATACGTATTGCGTAGTGCGTATTCCGTTATATAGTGCGTATTCCGTTATAACCATTCCTTGCGAACAAAATAGGCGAGCATGTACGCGCCGCCAAAAACCGAAAACATAAATGCCCACGCGCCGACGGACAAAACTGCGCCGCCCGATAACGCCAAGCCTGACGTGCAGCCGCGAGCCATGCGCGCGCCGTATCCCATGATCGCGCCGCCGAGAAAGGCGAAGAACCAGCGTTGACGCACGGAGATGTTGGGTCCTTTGTTCGTTTCGATTTTTACACGCCCATTGAGCCAACCAGAGGTGAAGCCGCCCACCATCGCGCCAGCTACCATGAACACCACCCAATCATCGAGCGGGTCTTTGCTGCCGCCTGCCAGTTTGAGTAGATACGGTGTGCGGTCAACATGCTGTGGCGCGATGAGGTCTTCGACGAAGACGATGTAGCGGTTGAGTCCGCCGGAAGCGCCCAAGCCGTTGCCGGTGAAGAAGAACGCGGCGAACATCACCAAGCCGAGCAGTAAACCGCCGGTGTAGGGGTGAACATAATCTTTGATCGGGCGGTGTAACCACGTTGTCCAAAAATTTTTTGTAGGGTTTGATCCTGTGAGAGTAGTCATAGTGACTCCTTTATCGCTGATGGCTTATAGCGTATGGCGTATCGCATCACGTTTCACGCATCACGTATCACGCAATATGCTATCAGCCATCCGCATTGTTCATTGCTTCATTGTTCATTGTTTCATTGATCTCATCCCATCCCATCATCATCGCTTTTATATTCGCCAATGGATCGTGTCCGGTGGTGGTGAGATAGACGTGGGCGATGATGAACGCCGCAAACGACCATGCCACCAAACTGTGGAACGGCGCCAAGAAAGGCAAGCCGCCGAGCCACGCCGAAATTTGCGGGAACGATTGCACGCCCCACATCAACGCGCCGGTGATCACTTGCAGTGGCAGCAGCACGTTGAGAATTCCAAAGTATGTGATCTGTTGTAGCGGATTAAGTTTTTTCTGTGGCGTTTTCTCAAACGGATGCGGCGCGTGCGTGAAGATGCCTTGCACGTAAAACTTTGCCTGCAAGATCGCTTGATCGAAGAACCCGTAGGGGCGCGGGATGAATTGTTGAATCTCACCACTGGCTAAGTGATAGAAGAGGGAGAGCGCGGCGTTGATCACCAAGATTGCCGCCAACACGTTGTGCATCATCACAATATAGGCGAAGCTAAAGATGCCAAACATATCGGGGCGGTGAATGACTAAGCCGGTGAAGATGAGCAGCAAGATGGTGAACGTTTGCAGCCAATGCCAGAAGCGCTCGTAGACCGCGTACATATACACTTGCTTCACGGCGGGCGCGTGATGATTCTTCATTTTGAGCGAAGTGTAAAAGCGTAAGCCGCCGTGCGTCGTCACGCCGATCAACACTCCCAACACGGCTATCACGCCGAACCAATCGATCCACGAGACGCGATTGTGTCCGAAGATGTAAATGTTTTCGGGCGATGGCGAATACCTCAAGGTGCTGCCGTCTTTGGCGATAACACCATCTGTCTTGGTGTTGGCGTCTTTCACAAACTGCGATGAAACGTTTGCCGGTCCGCCAGTGGCGAGCGAAATGGATTGTGTGAGGCGCGAGTTGTTGCTGTGGCAGGCGGCGCATTCGCGGATGGCGTAATCGCCGCGCGCGATGTTGTGGTTGATGCTGTAGGGCTGCACTTCGCTGGCGAGGCGCGGGTTGCTTAAGCCCAACGCTCGCAAACGGTCGGCAATAGCGGCGACTTTGGCGGGGGTGTCGAGTTTTAATTCTGCCGCAACCAGAGTCTTGTCGCCATTCGTATCCAGAGCTTGCACAATGTCAGCGCGATAGGCTTCTGCTTCGGTGAATGTGCCTTTCAAATCCTCAATGCTTCTTATTCGCGCCAATTTCGAGCAGCCGCTAAAAACTTTTTCAAAATAAATAGTTTTCAAATCTTCTAAACATACCGGACGCGCGCCATCCTGCGAGTCGTACATCCAATACCAGGCGGTGACGAGATTATAGGGAGCGATGGTGGTCTTGCCGTCAATAGTTTTGCGCGGCATTAGCACCGGAGCGTAACCCGTAATCAGATCGTTGAGCGAGTTGCTGTTGCCTTCCACGCCGCGCCATTCCATCACCGGTTCACCTTTAGCGGTCAACACCGTCCAATCTACCGATTGCACGGCGGGCGCATACACCTGCGGAATGTGGCACGTCTCGCAGGCAACTTTGTTGATGTGTTGTTGCGTGTAGGGCAGCCAACTGTGAGTCTGCGACGTTTCGTGGCACGACTCGCAGCGGCGCATGGTTCCCTTAAGATCAGCGGCGACGGTGAACTGCGCGCTCTGCCCGCGCGCGAATTGATGGCTGGGCTTTTGTAGATACTCGCTGATGTCGAGACGACGCGGGTCGAAGAGAATGTGATCGGGCTGCACTTTAGCGTTGGTCTGCGCGAGGATGGGATTGTTGAGGGCGTAATGGCAATCCACACATTGCAAACCGCGCTCGGCGTGAACGTCCCAGGCGCGAGTGAGTTTTGCTTTATCGGAGAGGTTCATACCCGATTGCGAAATTTTTTGCGGCGAGACGATCTGCCCGGTGGTGGCAGTTTGCCATTGAGTGAGATCGCGCCCGGTAATTGTGAGCGGGTTCGGCGCGTCGTGAACGATGCCGTGACATTGGGCGCAGTTGGCGTTGCTGGGGTCTTGGATGGTGATGAAGGCGCGTTGCAGTTCGCCTCTGCTGTCGAAGGCATTGGGGACGAATTGATATTGCGCGCCAGATTTTTCAACGATACCCGTGCCGAGTAACACGGCGGTGTTCGCCCAAGCAAAGTCTCCGCTTTGAATGGCGGCAACACGTTCGGTGTTGTTGGGTTTGGTGAAGTGGCACAGGAAGCAGTTCATCTCCACGCCCGCCGCTTTTTCTGCGGGTCCGCCGCCGACCACGCGCGCCGCATTTAACTTCAGCCAATCAATGGCGGTGAGATCAATGTGCGCGTCGCCGTCGGGCGAGAGGTAACGATAGGTGAGGGGATTCCATTTGCCGTAGAGTCCGGTGGACGTATCCCACACCCGACCCTCTTTCACTTGCCCTGCCGCTTTACTTTCGCTGAAACCGAGATCAGAATGAAAGCTGTGGGTGGTGATGAAGGCAGTGTCGTGGCACGCGCCGCACGTTTTATTTGTGGAGAGCGGCTGCCGACTGGTGAGGACGTTTTGTTTGTTAGCATCCAACAGCGGAAATGCGGGGTGCATTTGCGATGCCTGAGTGGTGGGTTGTGGCGTGGTGGCGGCAACCACTTGTCCCACGAGTGTGATCAACAATCCGATGATGATCACCAGTCCGCCAAGTAAAATCAATTTACGATGAGAAGTTAATGTGTGCATAGAGATTCTCTAGTTTGGTGTTCGGGTCTTGCGTATTGCGTATCGCATATTGCGTATCGCCTATCGCGTATCGCCTATCGCTTATTGCGTATCGCATTTCACGCATCACGTATCACGTATCACGCTATTCGCTATTCGCTATCCGCCATTTGCTATTCGCCATTTGCTATTTGCCATTCGCCATCCGTCCGCCCCATTCCATCGGGTCGCCGGGGTAGCCCAGCTCTTGCCAGTTGAGTCGCCCGTTGTTGCTGTGGCAAGCATTGCATTGCACAGCGTTTTCTTTGGGCTGCACCATGTGCGTGGTGGGCCAATACATGAGCGTTTCGGCGAAGCTGTATTTGCCGCTGTACTTCAAACCCATGCGCTGCTCGGCAAGTTTGAAGGCGCTGTTCCAGTCGAAGGTTGTCCAGTAGCCATCGGGTCCGGCTGTGATGGGCGCGAGAATATAGTTGTAGCCCGTGTCGTACGGTTGTTTAGCGACGTGCAGTTTGAAAGGGAAAATTTTTGCGTTGGGGTCTTTGATGCTGCCCGCCGGTTGATTGATGTAAGTCGGCTTGTTGGGATCGATCTTGTCGCCGAGCAAATAGCGATACGACAAGTTGCCGTTGAACCAAATATATTCCGGTTGGACGTTGGTGGCGTATTCAAACGAGCCTTTGATTTTCAAATAAGTGAAGTGATCATCTTTTTTGTCCGTCTGCCCGGACGTTGACCAATCCCAATAAACTTTGGTGGGGTCTTTGGTTGCCATTGAGGGGATGTGGCAGGTTTGGCAGGCGACGGCTTGCGTGTGGGCGTTGAGCCGTTTATCGCTATGCAGGTCGCTGCTATGACAATTAGTACACGCTACTTGCTCCGCCGGTTTGATGGTGTAGTTGTCGGCGACGAGTTTGCCTTTGATGGCATGATCTTTCGTGGTGTGGCAGTCGGTGCATTGCAGATTGTATTTGCCCATGTGGATGTCGGTCTCGGCGGCGGGATAGTACAGACTCTCGTCGAGATCGCCGTGTTTGACTGCGTTGCCGCCGCCACCGTTAAAGTGGCAGGCGCCACATTGCTGCCGTGTGGGCGCGGCAACACTTTGCGCGGCGGGCGTGAGGTTAGTGCCGACTCTTTTGTCGGGTGCGCGCTCGTTCTGATCCAGCGGAGCGATGGAGAGGTTGACGGTCTTAGCCGGGTTGCCGTAAGCATCTTTAGCATAGCCACTTTGCGCGTGGCAAACGAGGCAGTCTACATTTTCTGCTTTAGTCAGGTTCGCTTTGGCGTTTCCCTCTTCCCAACCGTAGCCGACATGACACGTAGCGCACCGTTTCTGGTTGCCCTGAGCGCTGATGCAGAAATTGTTGAGCTGATTAATCTTGCCGATAGTCACGGGTTCGGGGCGACCTTCTACCGTGAAGGGTTCGCTTTCCCAAGTCCAGTGCGAGGTCTTCATCACTTGCTTCGCGGCATCGGGATGACAGTTGAGACAGGCGACGGTGACTTCTTGACCTGTCGTGTATGGACCCTTCATTAAATCTACATGACTGACGTGCGTCTTACGTTGAGGCAAATTGGCGCGCGGGTTGTCGCGTGCCTCAACCGGTTTGGGGCTGTACCAAAGGATGGGGAGGATAATGACGGCGAGGGTAGCGATCAAGCCGCCGATCCAAGTTCGAGCGTTTTTCATAAAGACTCCTGCGGAGTGGGTTGAGTTTTTTCTTCGAGCAAACTGGCGCGGCGGGCGATGCTGTTGCGAAGGACAAGGCGCAGCAAATCGAGGGCTTGGATGATGCGCGGATCGTTGAGGCTGTATTCCACGCTCACGCCTTGCCGCGCCGCGCGCACCAAGCCGCGCTCACGCAATACTTTGAGATGACGTGAGGTGGCAGGTTGGCTCAAGCCGGCTTCGACTGCGATTTCGTTGACGGTGTGTGGCGTATCCGCCAGAGCATACAGAATGAGAATGCGATTCGGGTCTGCCAGCGCCGAACAAATATCGGCGTGCAGTTGATTCACTTCGGCTTCAAGTTCGGGTTTCATGATCATCCTTCTATATGTTTAAGCGTGTATGCGTAAAAGCGTATAACCTGTCCTCATCATAGACACGCCGAATTATTTCTAGCAGTGTGAAATGTAACAGCGGAGTGTTGGAAGGATGTCACACGATATTAAGGTGTGATTAGTCGTGAACTTTTTTGAGGAGAAAGTAGTGACAAAGATCGTCCATCGTAGTGACGAAAAAATTTTGTTTACAGCTTGCGCTTATGATGATGTATAGCTGTTGCCTCTACGAAAAAGCGCATGTCTTAAATAAAAACGGGCTACTTCGCGAGTAACCCGTTTTAATGAGCGATCTAACGCCTCAATCGCCTGCCGGCACACTTGCTTCTCGGAGATTTAATTTTGGCGTAGAAGGCTGATCAGAAAGCGTTACTATGGTTGTTTCTTCATAGACCGGGAAGTAGCGCGCGATCAAACTGTAGACTAGCACGACACCTGACATCACCCCAAACAGAATGGCAAGTTCCATCCAATGAGGCGCGTAGGTAGCTCCGGCAATCGGCTTAATTGCGAACCAAGAGGCGTTGAAACGGTTCAGGATTACTCCGGCAATGACAAAGAATGAGCTGATCATAGAGCCTAACCGACTATGCCGCACCTGTTTACGCGCCAAGAGGAGGATGGGAATGACGACCCCAATAACAAGTTCTGCCCAAAACAGCAGACTATAGTTGCCGCTGTTAAAGAGCAATTCAATTTCACTGACGATCTCTAACTCGCCGAGCTTGAGGACGAGATAAAAAGCTAAAATCCACGGAATGAACCAGCCCAGCTTGGCAATGGTTTTTTCCTTCAAGCTGCGACCAAAGAGCCAGTAGCTGATTGTTGATCCGGCGATCACCAAAGCGATGCCGGCGGCGAAGGACGTGACGAGGAAAAATACAGGGAGTAACATGGAACAGTGATCGGCCCAGTGAACAACGTGGTGACGGTGCCGACGGCGACGCCGGGCGGACCGACGACGCTTCAACTGCGCGGTTGGCTGGCGTCGTATGGACTGAGCTACGCCGACAGTTGGGCAGGTAATCACAACTTGCCCGGCGCCGGGGGCAGTTCGCTGCTGAACTTGGGCAACACCGGCGGTGCGGGATCGCCGCCCGGACTGCCGGTCGCACTGACGGGACTGCAAGGCTTCCGAATCACGATGCCTGAACCTCCAGTTCGCAACGAAGGCACCGTCACCTTCGTCACGCGCACACTGGGACCGAGCGCGCAGATTCTGGATTGGAACGGCAATCCGGTGGGTTCGCCGAGCGCCGATCCCGTCGTTCAGAACGGCCAGAACGTGCTGGCGCAACTGTATGCGGCCCCCGGCACGGGCGCGGCCGAAGCAAGCTTACTGGCGGTAGGCTCGCCCGTGAACGTGCGGAATAA
>JACRLA010000102.1 GCA_016215145.1 Chloroflexota bacterium | reverse complement strand
TTCTTCTTGGGGCTGTTCAACGGATTTCTGCCGTGCGGCTTGGTCTACACCTTTGCCCTCTCAGCCGCCGCGACGGGGTCGCTGGCTTCGGCGATCTTCATCATGCTCGCTTTCGGTCTCGGCACTGTGCCGCTGTTGTTAGCGGTTGCCTGGGGCGGTGGGATGGTGGCGGCTCAACAAAGGCTGCGCCCATTTTTCTCACGCATCGCCGGAGTGATCGTCATCGTCTTGGGCGTTATCACCGTGTGGCGCGGTTTGCCGTTGTTGCCCGCCTTCGCTTCTCAAAACGATCTTCATGCCGGACACACCCTCTCAACCGTGCCGAAGATCAGCAGTATTGATCTCGAACCCTCTCCCGCGCCGAACTTCACGTTGATCGATCAAGATGGTAAGACAACCCGCTTGCACGACTTTCATGGCAAAGTGGTCGTCATGGATTTTGTCTACACCACTTGCACTTCAACTTGCCCCGTCCTCACCGCCACATTCCGCGATGTGCAGAACGGTTTGGGCGCGGATTTTGGCAAGAACGTAATCTTACTTTCGATCACCATTGACCCCGCCACCGACACCCCGCCCATGTTGAGATCGTTTGGCGAAAAATGGAATGCGAACTTCAACGGCTGGAAATTCCTCACTGGCACTGAAGAACAGATTCGATCTTTAACCAACGATTACGCTGTGTACGTAGACAAAAACACCAACGGCTTACAACACACCGAAACGATCATCGTCATAGATCGCAACATGCAATTACGTTCCGTCTTCACCTTGCAAACCGATCCTCAAACCGTGATCAAGAGAGCCGCCCAGCTCTCCCGCGAATAAACGTAGAGACGACCCATCGGGTCGTCTCTTGAGGGATGAATGAAAACGACTCTGCGGGAGTCGTTTTATGTTTGAGGGTCAACTGCTGCGCGTTAGTCGCGTCCGCTCCAGCCGCTTGTTAGGCCGCTCTTCAACTGAAAGGGATGCTTGCTACTCATCTAATCAACGAACGGTAATCCCACCTGCAACCGCAGTTGGCACACTCGGCTCCAATAGCCTTGTTGGAAGATTCCATGGTAATGACTAAGATAACCCATTGTGCAAGCAACACCGAGGCGATTAGGAAGTCGCCGTTATAATACATAATTCCTGCTGCTAATGCGGCGGACAAAATACCAATTACGGCGTAGAACTCACGACGCATCCCCATTATCGATTTCTGCACACCTGTGAACTCGTCGTAGCTTACAATTACTTCGAAGCATCCTTGACTTCCGCACATGGGGCATTGTAATTGCCCTCTTTGTGCTGCCCTGTGCATAGCCTGTACAGTTTTAAGCGAAACCTTTGGTTGCGTAGTCTCTTGGCCAAGAAATTCTCTCACCCTTTCGCGCGGGATAAAGACGTTCTCCGCTGGGTCGAAAGCCCCGTCATCCCGAAAACAGTAATAAAGGTTTTTCCATTTTGTAATCATCTCTAACCATCGTCGCTGTTCCTGCGCCACTCTCAATTTGCGTTTTCGTTTTTCTGGTGAAAAGGCCACATGAACTAGAAGTATAAAGAGAAATGAGAGAGAAATGTATGCGAGCGCGAGAACGTAACCTCCGATTATATTAGCCCGCAAATAACATCGCTTGTACTCCTTGTACTCCTCCTCGTACCACGGGAACGGGCGTAGGTTGTATCCTCGCGTACATCGAAAGAAATAGAGACCTATGCTTGGATTTGGAAACACAGCCTCGGAATTAGGTTTTACCCATTCCAATTTCTGGCCATCCCACTCTGGCTCTTGAAGTCCCAATCGACCAGAAGAGGCAAGTAGCCAAACAAGATACACTACCACGACAAGCACAACTAACGAGAGAGCGTTTGCCGTGAAAGATGATTGGAATCTTAAAACTGGGTCAACATATCTTGGCTCTGGCAGGGGGGCAAGAGTCCTCGCCACAATGCTGCGTTCACCCAAGAAAATGGAACTTGCTTTCTGGGTTCTATCGGCTTGACCACACTTGGGGCAAGCGACCAAGTGCGGTGTGTTGCTCATAGTCTGTAACCTTTAGCGGTAGCGATGCGAAATGACGATGCGGCCAACGGCTGGCGTTAGTGGCAGTGGGCGGGCGTGAACTCTCCGTCGAAACGGGGCACTGCTTGGGAGTAAAAAAACTCAATTTAGCGGGGCGAATCCCTAATGTCCACTCATGCTTTGTTGGGCAACGCTTTGGTAAACCATGTTTTCGTTATCTAAATACACCTAGACAAAGTGCAGAGATAGTAGCAAGTATCGGCGCACCTCCCAAACAATAAATCGAAAAATTTCCACTCTCCTTCAAAAGAACTGCTTTTGCTAAACTTGCCTGTATGTAGATAACTAAAATAACTGTAATCAACATTGGCAAAATACCGAAAGCCTGAAGTGCTATAAATTTGATTGCAGGATTTATAGTTAAGAATTCATCGCCCATTCCTATTTCAATGGCTTTTGAAGTCCAAGTGCTATCATGTAAGTTTAGATTTTGTAAGGCAACGAATACTTCCTTGTATCCTGCTGGTGCATTTGGTGGAGCATAAATTAACCATACAAGACCACCGACAGCGGTACACAATATTAGTGAGTAAAATGCAACTTGGGCTACACTCCAGTCTTTATATAGCAATCCAACTACGAGCAAAACCCCGCCAATCACAGACATTATTATTGTGACCCAAAAACTTATGCCGAGAATAAGATTAATATTTTGGACATATATGGCAGATAATCCCACTAGAAACACCACTATCATCGCAAAAATAATCAAAATACCAAAGAACAATATCCATATTTTGTCACCATTACTACTACTGCTACCGCTACTTCCTGAAGAGAATCTCAATTCGGGAACATTGAAGAAGGCATTTTCTATATTGACAGTTTGATTGCCTCCTGACTTGGAAAAGCCTTCTATTATTCCATGAACAGCCACACCTGCAATTATGTCGCCTAAAATAGTGAGAAGTAGCACTTCCATATTTTCTCCAAGCGTTCAAACACAAATACAAATTGTTTAGCTCACGAAGTTGCCCAACGAATTAAGGATTGATGCGGCAGAATAAGAGAAAATCAAAGCCGCGTTACCCTACTGATAGATATTATACGAAAAGCAGGTGAGGGCGCAAATGGGGAAAAGACTGTAGTGCGTCAGACTTCCGAAGTCTTCAAGACTTCGGAAGTCTTTGATTTCTCGCGCAATCAAAACCCTCAGGTCTGGCTCGATCTATTCCCTCGCCTTCCACCCTCGATGCGCCACGTACGCCGGAGTCGGTTGCCCATCTGTCTCCCTCTCCATCATCCTCTCCGCCAGCCACTGAAACCACTCCATCCCCGTCTCGCGCTGGATGTGCGCCCGCCACTCTTTGATGTAACGCTCTAACTTTTGCCACGATTGAATGATCGGACCGCTAAAAGCATCGTCCACCAAATCCAGATCGATCTCGTGGCGATACACCAGAATCCCCAACCGCTCCCACGTCCCCATCACCATGTAGATCGCCAAAAACTGATCGTGCGGCAAACCGTCCACCTCACTCTTCCCGGCGTTCTGCGGCAGGTCGAGAATATGCAAAAACCCTTTAACGAAGTCGGCGGTCTGAAACGAATTCAGCATCATAATCGCGCTCTCTCGTTTTCGCATCGCCTGATACTGGCGGATGTTCTGAATCCCAAAGGCGATGCCGATGATCATGATTGCCGTTGAGACGAGTTGCAGGGTTAGGGGGATGTTGATCTCCATAGCGACCATTATATTACAACGGGGATGCCGCCTCTGCTATCTCAATCCTATTTTCTGTGCATCTACCTATCGTGAAGAACATCACTAAGTTGACAAGAAGGTTTTTAGTGCTACACTCATTATGTTTCACTTATTAGACGGTAGTAAAAGAAATGACATATATATCACGAGCAAGGAGAGAGTGATGTCAACTCTAATCAAAGAGCGAACCGACTTCGCCGACGTGTTATACGAAAAGAAAAATTGGGTAGCGCGGATCACGATCAACCGTCCGCAGAACTACAATGCCTACAGCACCGAAGCCCTCGTGGAATTGGCGGCTGCCTTTCGTCAAGCGGCATTTGACGATGAGGTAGCCGTTATTGTTTATACGGGGTCAGGTGATCGCGCTTTCTGCACCGGCGGCGACGTGAAAGAGTACGAAGCCAAATACACCCGCACCCCGCACGATTATTGGAAGTATATGGGTTTGTTTAGTGGTTACATTGAAAGCATTTTAAATTCGGGTAAGCCGGTCATCGCCCGACTCAATGGCATGGCGGTTGGCGGCGGCAACGAGAGTCATCTCGCCTGCGATCTTTCGGTCATCGCCGAACACGCTTACGTCGGGCAGGTGGGGACGGGAGTCGGCAGTGTAGCGGCTGGCGGCGGCACTCAGTGGCTGCCGATCTTTGTAGGTGATCGTCGCGCGCGTTGGATGATGATGCTCAACAAACGGATTCCCGCTTATCAGGCATTGGAGTGGGGATTGGTGAACGAAGTCGCGCCTTCGGTGAAGAAAGATGGACATTTCATCACCCGCGCCACACCCGAAGAAATTAGCAAAGCGCAGAAGGGCGCGGACGGCTATTCGATTGATCTTTCTAAACTGGACGAAATGGTTAACGTGCTGTGCGAAGAGTTGGTGGACAAATTTTTTGAATGCACGCGCTACACCAAACAACAAACGAACTTCTGGAAAGATTTTGCCTGGCATCAAACGATTGGACACGCTCGCGACTGGTTGGCGATCCATTACACATCCGCCGAACCGCTCGAAGGCATGAATGCCTTTGTCGAGAAACGCAAAGCGGATTATCGCGGGCTGCGTGAAAAATCGGCGCAGGGCAAAGCGGCAGAATTTCCGTGGGGCGCTTACGAGCGATCGTGTTCAAAGTGTGGCGCGAAATATATGCCAAATGAATTTGCGTTTTGCGGCAAGTGTGGCGCGGCGTTGAATGGGAAAGGTTAACGTCATTGCGAAAGGCTAACGTCATTGCGAGGAGCGCACTTTGCGATGTTGGTGGAGTCTGGGATTGCTTTGCGCAGCACTCGCAATGACGGCGTTTAGGAGATCACTGCATGACTAATGTTCAGGTACTGGATAGCAAACCCTATCACTCATTAGATGAAACGCTCTATATGTGCCGCGAGTTGTTGGAAGATGATGATTTTCCAACGGTGAAGAAGTGGCGCGCCGCGGGCGGCAAAGTGGTCGGGCATTTCCAAGTTTATTTTCCAGAAGAGATCGCTCACGCGGCGGGCATGTTGCCGTTGAAAATGCGCGGCGCGCAGATCGAAACGCGGCTCGCCGAAGCGCGGTTCGGATCATATCTGTGTTCGATCCTCAAAACGTCGTTGGAGTTGGCGTTAAGCAACAAGGTGCAGCTCGATATGTTTGTCTCGCATCCCATTTGCGATGCGGCGCGGAATTTGGCGGCGGTGTGGGGACGCAACTTTAAATACCCATGCCAGATTCTTTATCTGCCGCAAAATGCTAACTCGGCTTTCTCGGCAAAGTATTTGCGCGGCGAGTATGACCGTTTGAAGCGCGACATCGAAACGATTGCCGGGCGCAAAGTGACCGATGATGATCTACGTAACTCGATCAAGGTGTTCAACGAGAACCGCCGTCTCATGCACAAACTCTATGCCATCAAACGTGAGACTCCGTGGCTGCTCTCTACCGATGAAGCATACGTGTTGGTTGCTGTTGGCGGCATGATCCCGCGTGAAGAACATAACGAAATGCTTCAGGCGGTGATCCCGTTGATCGAAGCGAGATCGGCGAAGGCGCAAGACCGCGTCCGCGTGGTATTTGAGGGCGGCTTCTGTGAACAGCCACCGCTCGATCTGCTGCGAACGATCTCGCAATTCTGTTACGTGGTGGACGACGATCTGATGATCGGCTTGCGTTGGATTTTGGAAGATGTTGAGACGGACGGCGATCCGCTTTTCAATCTTGCCGATGCCTATCTCGAAAAATCTTCTTATAGTCCGGTGCAGCACGACAACCGCAAACCGAAAGAAGAGATGTTATTGAAGCGCATCGAAGGCGCGAGGGCGAGTGCGGCGATTGTGACGGCGGCGAAGATGTGCGAACCCGGTTTGGAAGAGCAAGTAGCGTACGCCAAAGCATTGGACACGGCTGGCATCCCTTACTTCATCAGTGAATTTGAAGAGAGCATGACCAGTTTCGATCAGATGCAGATCCAGCTGGAAACGTTTGTAGAAAACCTAATGTTTGCGTAATTGGCGAATGGCAGATGGCAGATAGCGAATGGCAGATGACAGACGCGGCAGTTGCTATAAGCGATACGCCATAAGCAATATGCCATACGCGATATGCCATAAGCGATTAGCAAGGAGTGAATGATGAGTGATGTGAAGAGTGAAATTGTCGGACGCGGCGCCAAAGAAGGCGCGGATATGTTTCGCACTTGGTTCAACCGTTTAACCGAAGCACCCGAACGCAATGAAAAGGCGGCGTACGTGATGGTAATGGGCAGCATGGCAGAAGTGCTGCGCGTCTTTGATTTCCATACCGTGTTCCCGGAGATCAATTCGCTACAAACTGCCGTGCGTCGTGTGGCGCACGAATATCT
>JACRLA010000421.1 GCA_016215145.1 Chloroflexota bacterium | reverse complement strand
GGTTTACCCGACGTGGGAATTTCCATAATGCTGAAGTCGTGTTCAATGTTGCCCTTGTTCAAAATGTTGACGCGCACTTTTTGATTCGCCGCCACCGTGAGCGTGTCTGGTTAAAAATTGTATTCGCGCATTTCCACATTGAACTCCACCACATCACTGCTCGCCGTGCTGCAGGCCGTCAGAGTCAAAACCGCAACAAGTAAATAGATTAGATTCTTCATGCCGCACCTCTTTGAAGTTTGGATTTTGGAGTTTGGTTTTTACACTTTGGTCGCCGTCTCAAATACGTTGGCGATCTCTTCTAACACCCGCTCACGCTCTTTCACATCCTTGTTGCGTATAGCAGTAACCACGCAGCCGCGCAGATGATCTTCCAACACCTGCGCCGTGATCTTATTAAGCGCGGCTTGCACGGCTTGAATTTGGCTGATCACGTCAATGCAGTAGGCGTCCTCCCCCACCATTTTCTCCACCCCGCGCACATGCCCCTCCACGCTCTTCAAACGGCGCAGCAATTCGGTTTTGCGTTTATCGTCCATGTCGGCTCTCCTCATAGCCCACCCACTGTGGGGGGGGATGCCGCTATCTTACGCCCAAACGGGGCAACGAGTCAAGGCGCAGTTCGTCACGCCATCACAGGAAATTTGTCATGCTATAGTTGGCAAATAGCCGATAGCGAATGGCTGATGGCAAATGCGAATCTCCAATCTCCAATCTCCAATCTCAATTACTCTTATCCTCTTACTGGCAACCTTCCTCCGCTTCTACCGCATTGACGCGCAATCCTTGTGGCACGATGAAGGCAACAGCTACCAGATGACTCTTAAGAGCGCGGATCGAATCATCGGGGATGCCGCCGCCGATATTCACCCGCCGCTTTATTATTTCCTTCTTTCCGCATGGCGCGCCGTTGCCGGCAAAAGCGAATTTGCCTTGCGCGGACTCTCCGCCTTCTTCGGAATCATTCTTGTTACGCTCGTTTATAAAATCGGCAAGAAAAGTTTTGACGAAACTGCCGCGCTTGCCTCTGCCTTCTTCGCCGCGATTCATCCGGCGCTGATCTACTACAGCCAAGAGATGCGGATGTATGAGTTAGTGGCGATGATCGGGGCGGGGAGCTGGTTATTAGTAATTGGTAATTGGCGGGGAGAGGCTAGAAGTTGGAGGTTAGAAGTTAGAGGTTGGAAGTTGGAAGTTGGAAGTTGGATCGTTACTGCCGCCGTGATCGCGGCTGGACTTTACACACATTACTCGTTTGCCTTTATCATCATTGCGATTAACATCTGCATCCTCATTCGCATCACGCATCACGCATCACGCATCACGCTTAATTACCAATTACTAATTACTTGGCTCGCCCCTCAGATCCTCGCCCTCCTCCTCTACCTCCCCTGGCTCCCCATCGCTTTTCGTCAATTGACGACGTGGCCCGCTGCGCGAGAGAATCTTCCAATTCTAGAATCGTTACTCGGCGTGACTCGCTGGTTGACTCTTGGACACACAATGGACGCCGACCTGGCAATACCGGCATTGATCGGGCTGGCCGCTTTGATCGGGTTGGGGATGTATCGCACATCGGTTACAACAGATAAAGTCCACGTAGGTGGACTTCGCTTTGTGTTGCCGCGATTTCAATCGCCCGTAATGGCTATTGCTCTTTGGCTGCTCGTCCCAAGCACCCTCACAGTGATCTTCGGTTTATTCTCCGTCGCCTTCTCCAAATTTTTGATCATTGCTGTTCCGGCGATGTGCTTGATGTTGGGAGTCGGGGCGGCAGGATTGTTCGCGCCAAAAGTAGGAGACGATGTATCGCTTCGCTGGATCATAATGCGGGGCTCCACATCGCGCGCGGTTGCCATCATTGCCCTTGCCGGTGGGATGCTCGTGACGTTAACAATGACTCTGGCGTTGACGAATCTCTACTCGAATCCTCTCTACGCCCGCGCCGATTATCGCGGCATCGCCCAATTTCTGAATCGGGTTTCGCGTGAGGGCGATGTGATCCTCACCAACTCGCCGAGCCAAGAGGAAGTGTTTCGCTATTACTACACTCAACAAAATGTGATTCCCGTTGCGCGATCCCGTCCGCTGAATGTGCCAGAACAGATCGCCGAACTCGAAACAATTTCTAAAACGTATAAACGAATCTTCGTCCTCTATTGGGGCGATGAGCAAGCCGACCCGAAGAAAGTGATCGAGAGTTGGTTGAACGAGAAAACGTTCAAGGCGTACGATCAATGGTATGGGGATGCGCGGTTGGCGGCATACGCTGTAAACCAAACGGCGGGGACAATGAATCAAAAGGTGAACGCGCGATTCGGAGACCGTATCCGCTTGGAAGGCTATTCGATTAACGATTCATCTTTCGCGGCGGGTGACATCCTGCAATTAACTTTATTCTGGAATCCCCAATCTCTCATCTCCAATCGCTACAAAATTTTCGTTCACCTCAGCGGCGATCCTGATTCCCCTCCTGTGGCTCAACACGATGGCGAGCCTGTGGGCGGTTTGGTGTTGACCACGATGTGGAAACCAAATGAGATCGTGCGCGACAATCACGGAGTCTTTTTGCCGCTCGACCTGCCGCGCGGTGAATACAAATTGGCGGTGGGCTTGTACGATGTGAACACGGGCGAGCGATTGACTTTAGCCGATGGACACGATAAACTCTTTTTAGATTCGATAGTGGTGAAGTAAACTTCCGAAGTTTTTTGCGAAGCACTTCGGAAGTTTGGAGGAGACGCCGATGGAAATTAAAAACAAACCTCAACCTGATCCTGTTGCCGACATAAAAATTGTGGATGCCTACATGCGTTGGGCGTTGCTCGCCGCCGAAGAAGTGGTGGGCGCGAAGGGCATGAGTGTGGTGCTGCGCGATTCCAAGTTGGAGCGGTTCGCCGGAAATTATCCCGCCGATGTGTTGAAGCCCGGCGGCACGATCACCTTTGGCGAATACGCCGATTTGAACGCGGGCTTGTTAAGTTTTTTTGGGCGCGCCGGCAAGAGCATGGCGTATCGCGTCGGGCGCATCTCTGCTAAGCATGGCATTGACCAACAGAGCGCGATCTTCGGCGTTGCCGCGCTGCTCGCCGCAAAAGTTTTGCCATACTCGACGCAGATCAAAGTGGGGCTCGACGCGATGAACGATGGCTTTCGTAAAGTGTATGGCGCAGCCAATTACAGCGGACGCATTGAAGATCGCGGCGCGACGATTGCGATGATCATGCCAGAGTGCGCCAACTGCGCGGGCAAACAATCCACCGAACCCATGTGTTTGATTCACGTCGGCGTGTTGTTGGAGAGCGTGCATTGGCTGAGCGGCAAAGAAGCGGACGTGAAGCAAACCGCGTCGCGTTCAATGGGGGCGGAGGCGTGCGTGTGGGAAGTGAGTAAGACGCCAAAAGAGTGAGACCGTCATTGCGAGGCGCGTGTTTTTCGCGCCGAAGCAATCTCTAAGCAGGACCAAGATTGCTTCGCGAAGAACGCTCGCAATGACGCTATGTATCTCGATTAAAAATTAAACGCCGCATCGTGTGATGCGGCGTTTTTGATTCGCGCCAGTGATTAAGAGGATTGCGTGATGAGGTAGAGAATCACTATGGCGGCGATGGCGAACACACACACCAACACCAAGCATGTGATAAGGACGCCCCACACCCACCGCGCTGGCGCAGGTGACGCCGCCCCACGTGCGCCGCTTCGAATCGTAGAAGTTTCCAACGCGCGCGCGAACTCGCCCGCGCTTTGATAACGATCATCGGCATTGGGGGCAATTGCTTCCGAGATCGCCGCCGCCGTTGCATCGCCTAACATCTGCTGAGTGATCGCTCCGAGCGAATAAATATCGGAACAGTAATCGCCGGATTCGCCGCGTCTTTGTTCGGGGCTGGCGTATTGATTTTCGAGATCGATCCATTTGGCGATTCCAAAATCGGCAAGGAAGATATTGCCTTCGGAGTTTACAAAGATATTGTTGGGCTTGACTCCACGATGCACAAAACCTTGGGCATGAAGGAAGTCTAACGCTTCGGCGATCACCGACACGACCCTTTTCGTTTCTTCTGCCGAGAATGTGTCACGCTTCAATGCCGCCGCCAGACTCTCCTGCATCAACGGCATCACAAGGTAGACGTAGTTCTCGTCCTCTTTAAAATGTTCGATGGGCAGTAAAGCAGCGTGCTGCAAGTTGAGCCACGCCCGCGCCGTGCTGATAAAGCGTGATCGTATGCCCGCTTCATCTAACACCGATTTGGCGACAACCTTTATCGCCGCATCGCGCCCCGATTTTTTATCGTGACCTCGATAGACCGCGCCGAACTTGCTCTCGCCGATGAGCTCGTTTAATTTATAACCACAAACTGTTTTGCCGATGAGTTGAGAGGGCATGGAGGGCATTATACTGACATCTATTCATCTCACCCAATTTTATTCCCACGGTGCATCCCCATAGATCACATCTGTGTCATCCCAAGAGAGGATCAATACCGTGAGACTCAAATTTTCGATCTTCACGGGTTCGCTACCCCAATTGCGGATATTCGCATACATGCTCCCATCAGCGCGAAAATAATCAGGGGTGATAGTGTCAGCCACCTTATTAACGCCCCAATTGAGATCGATCATACGCCAGCCTGCGCCGCTTTTGTTCAAATAATAAAATTGCAAGGTGCTTCGACCTTGAAGATTCTTGGGGGAAACAAGATGGACGATGAAGGCTTTGGTGTATTGAAATAGAAACAGCGCATAAGGCCGAAAGTAAAAGGTCGGCGACTCGTGGGCTTTAAAGGTCATCGGTCCCCTGCCGGAAAAATTAACTTCACTGACGTTGCGGGTTTGCCAGATGAGCGGCGCCAGCGTGGACAATGAAGAAAAAGGTGTGCGGGCTGGCGTGGAAGAGGGTGGGCGTGTTGGAAACGGCGTGCGTGACGGAGCAACGATAGGAGTTAGAGAGGGTGTGTGTGTAGGCGCAAGAGTCCACGTTGGTAAATTGGTTGCGCTGGGGGTAGATAAATTTATTGGCGTCAGGGTTGGCCTTACGCTATTGACAGTTAAGGTTGGAACAGGAGTTAGGCGTGCAATAGATGAACCCGTAGTGGATGTGAGGGTGACTGTTATAGGCGGCTCTCCCAGGTTCATCCCAAGGGCGGCGAAACAGATAAACACGCCGATGACAGGGGCAATGCTGATGGCGAATGGTAGCCACCAGTAAGCGCCTCTTTTTTGTGTGTTGCCGTCATCCATAGTTATCCCTCTTTCTTTGTCGCCGATTCGTGAATTTTTTTCTTCTGCAGCACTCCGTGAATGGCTTGGGCAATCTGAACTTCGCGGTTCACCATTTGTGAGAGTCCGATCCACGTTCCATCTTTGAGCGGAGTCGGCACGATGATCTTGTGCGCCGCAGAGTTGACGATGTGAGTCTGTTGTGCCAGAGTCCAAGGAGCGACGATGGCGTGGGCGGCG
>JACRLA010000408.1 GCA_016215145.1 Chloroflexota bacterium | reverse complement strand
TCGTAGACATGACGCTCTTGATGATCTCCGACAAATCCATTTTCTCGAAGGCGAGTTCCATCTTGCCTGCTTCGATCTTGGCATGATCGAGGATGTCGTTAATCATGCCGAGCAAATGATTCCCGGCGTTATTAATTGCCGCCAGGTCTTGCACTTGCAGATCGGTCACCGGACCATCAATGCCCTTCATGATCACCCGCGAGAAACCGATGATAGAGTTGAGCGGCGTCCGCAACTCATGACTCATGTTTGCCAAGAACTGACTCTTGAGGCGGTCTACTTCGCGCAGACGCTCGGCGGTTTCAGAAAGTTGTTCATAGAGTCGCGCAGTTTGCAGCGCATATGCGGTAGAGGCTAATAAAGATTGGAACAAGGTGATGTCGTCCTGATTAATCCCGTGCGCGGGTGCGGTGTGCACCACCTCAACCACGCCTTCCAAGTTCTCGCCGAAGATGAAGGGCAGAGCAATGGACGCGCGCACTTGATCGGGTGGCTCGTGGCGGATGATCGTAATGCGAGCAGAACGTGAGCTCATCACCTCTGCCAGATCGAGACGTTTAATTGCCGCAAAACTTTGGTCAGTGACAGGCCAGTCGTCGGCGTCACCTGAGGCAATCGTCGTGATGATCGGCGTCAGGGTTTCAGCCGATGCGTCAAATTTATAGATGACAACGCCATTGGGCTGGAAGGCGTTAAAGAGCGAGTCGGCTAAGGCTTGCCACAAATCCTTCTCGTTCAAAGTGCGCGACATTCTTTGGGTAGATACTGCCAAGGTGTTGGCGTTGCGCTGCTGCACCCGCACTTGGCTGTAGAGTTGCGCGTTTTGCAATGAGATGTAGGCTTGAGTCGCAATCGAGTCGAACAGCGGCAACTGATCTTCGGTGAATCGATTCGGCAAGGCATGGACATAACCTAAAATACCGGCGATAGTGCCGCTCGGCATATAAAGCGGGATCGCCACCGCAGATCGAATCGGCGCCTTGCCCTTGATCTCACGGCGGTGCCAGCGCTCGTCGGTGTTGGCGTCTTTGACCAACGCCGTGCGGCGGTTCTCCATCACCCAGCGTTCTATGCCTTCCGTCATCAACGTGTCAATGAACTCTTTCTCTTCCTTCTCGGTCAAACGATTCAAACCGGGGATGGTGCTGTAGTAGCGATACAACGCTTTGGTAGATCCTTCAACCAGAATCAAAAACGCATGATCGGCGTCCAAGCGTGGCGCGAAGTTCAACAATGTGCGGATCGTCTTCGGCAAGTCGAGCGTCGCCGAAAGTTCTTGTGAGGCTCTAAAGAGAAATGACAATCGTTCACGCTCACGATTAACTTGATCCACCAAGCGGGCGTTATCCACTGCCAGCGCCAGACGGTCAGCAACTTCTTGCGCCAGCACCCGATCATCTTCCGACCACACATCGTCTTGACTCTTCTCCAACGCCAACGCGCCGATCACTTGACCGCGCAAAATGATCGGCGCGGCGAGCGAAGCGTGTGCGTTGGAATCGGACACCACCATCTCGCGTTTTTCGAAAGCGTTGTTCATCGCCTCATCTATACCGGCTGAAGCAACGTAGGGCAAGTTATCAACTTGTCCAACGTAGGGCAAGTTATTAACTTGCCCAACCGCGTTTACATCAGGTGAAGCAACGTAGGGCAAGTTATCAACTTGTTCAACGTAGGGCAAGTTATTAACTTGCCCTTGCCCAACCGCGTTGGGTGAAGCGCTTCCCCCACTTTCTACATTAAGTTAGCGGCGCTGCGGAGCAAGATCTTTCTTCCAGCCATCGCTCGTCAGCCGCCCTGCCAACGAATACAGATCGTCAATAGATTGCCGCGAGGCTTTCAACAACCGTTCATTTTCGGCGAGACGTTCTTCCTGCTGCGCGAAGTGCTTGGCGTTGTGGATCGCGCAGGCAATTTGGTCAGCCAATGTTTGTAGCAGAGTTAAATCGTCGGCAGAGAAAGCTAGAGGATCGTGCGAATGGATATCCAGAGCACCGATTGTCTCATCGCCAACGATCAAAGGTATTGCCGCCTCTGCTTGGGAACCATTTACCTGAGATAAAGCCAAAGAGCCCCTTTTATCTTCGGCGAGCCGCACCACACGCGGCTTGCTGTTGGCAATGGCAAACGCCACTGCCGCCGGTGATGAAGCAATGCGGAAACTCTGCGCGTTGTATTTCAGCTTCTGCCCGATCTCGCCACTCGATTCGCGGATGATGGCGTAATCGCTGCTGGCGTCCAGAAGAAAAATAGAGGCATGAAAATACCCAAATCGTTCGAGGAGCAAATTGAGAGTGTGCGGGAGTTGCTCCGAGATATTAAGTACACCTAACGCCGTGCGCCCGATCTCAACCGCGTTGTTAACTTGCTCGACACGTTTCTGCATCGCCTTTTCCAGTGATGCGTTCTGTTCTTTAAGTTGGATGATCGTCTGCGCCGCGCGCGCCGAAGCTCGATAGTGGATCGCCAGAGTCACTATCAAGATCGCCAGCACGACGATGGCGGCGATGACGAAGGCAAAAATGAACAGCAGGGAAGCAACGTTCATTCTGTTCCCTCTGCGGTCGGTATTGTTAAGCGCACCACAGCGCGACGACTGTTGGTGCCGCGCTGCAATTCGTCGGCGGCAATTTGCAGCACGTTTTTAATTTCAAGACCGGCGGTTAGCTTCTGAGACACGTCGGCAATCATCCGCTCGCGCCGCGCTAAACGGTTAGTGGCGGCGAGCGATGATTGCGTTTCTTCCAGCAAGCGCGCGTTTTCAATGGCAAGCGCCACTTGAGCGATCACCGCTTCTGCCAACAGGAGATCATCGCTGCTCCATTGAACCGATTCGGGTGGGGCGCTCAAACTAAACTCGCCGATGATCTGATCGCGCAGCGTGATTGGCACAGACATGATCGTGCCGTCTTCGGATAGAGTGGGCGCGCGCAAGTTGAGATCGGTTTCATTTAATTCCGGCGCGGGTTTTACGGTCTCGCCTTCCAAGCGCAAGTTAACGGTCTCGGCGTGAGCGCGGGTGTAGCTCTGCCATGACTGCGTGAGATAGAGTTGCGTCAGTTGATTAGATTCTTTGATCCGCGCTTGCGCTTCTTGATAGAGGCGGGCATTGTTCATGGCGATGGCGATCTGGTTCGCCATGTTTTGCAGAACGGCGACGTCGTCGGCGTCGAAGGCGTTGGCTTCAGTAGATTGCACATCGAGCGCGCCGATCAAGGTGTCGCCGACGATCAACGGCAGCGCCATTTCGGACCGGGTGTTGGGCAAGAGGGGGTTGTTAAAGTGGACGGCGTCCGCGCTCACGTCAAGGGCAATGCGCGCTTGATGGTGTTGGGTGACGTAACCGATGATGGATTGCGATCCGAGAGCGAGGCGGTGCCCCCGTTCTTTCATGATCCGCCCAATCTCGCCGGTGGATTCGCGCACGACGGCGTATTCATATTTTTCATCCATCAAAAAAACTGAAACGTGATAAAAGCCAAGCCGATCACGGATGATGTTCACCGTGCGTGACAACACTTCGCCCACGTCCAACGTGGAGGAAACCGTTGTGGCAATTTCATTGATCGCCGCCAGTTGATCGGTGCGCTCGGTGACTTCGTGTTCCAATGATTTCGCCGAGCGGTTTGCCTGATCGAGCAGAGCGTTAAACGCCCCTATCAGTTGAGCAATTTCATTGCCCGCGTGTCCGCCGACGGCAAGGATTAAATCGTCGTTCTGCGCTTGGAGCACAATTCTTGTCAACTCGACGATGGGTTGGATAAAAGCGCGGGCGACATAAACGGTTAAGAAAATTGTGATGACCACACCGATCAGGCTGAGGACGGCGACGATGCCGATCACATCCGCGGCGACAAGGTTCTGCTTGGGGCTTTGCCAAACGATGATCAGCCATGGGGCAAGCGTTACCACGGCGATAAGCATCAACATCGCCACTGTGCCAATCGTCAACTTCCACCAGAGTGGCAGGTCGGCAATGAATCGAGACGGGCGGGCGTTTACAGGTTTCATAATTCCGTCGTCCCATGATCTCCTCGCAGTTGAACTGCGGAGAGATCAGTCTTTTGCGTCTCGGTAGATGGCAAGCCGACTCGCACCGTGCCTTTGCTCGCGCCCAGACTCTTGCCAAGTTCGATCAATGCCGTGGTGAGGATCGTGTTCACGTTGGGCAGACGGCGCATCTTGTTGCTGATGTCGTTGACGGTGCGTTCACGATTCGCCAAGCGGCGCGTTTCGGACAGTGCCTTTTCAGTTGCTTCGATCAGCCGCGCATTTTGGATCGCCGTTGCCAGTTGATCGGTCATGGTTTGCAGCACGATGATGTCGGCGTCGGAGAAGGCGTTGTATTCGGTGGATTGCACGTCGAGCGCGCCAATGACGGTTGCGCCGACGATCAGGGGCAGCGCCATCTCCGAATGAGTGTCCGGCAAAAATGGGTTGGCGAAGCGCACCGCTTCAACGCCCACATCCAAAGCAATGCGCGCTTGACGCAGCGCGACAGCCGAGCCGACCATCGAGCGTCCGCCAATTTCAAGACGATGTTGACGGCGCAATAATTCTTG
>JACRLA010000159.1 GCA_016215145.1 Chloroflexota bacterium | reverse complement strand
TCGTCGGGTTAGCCAATCACACATTATTGATCGCCCGTGATGGTCGTGAAATACACATTGATGATGCCGCCGCCCCGATCTTGGACAACAACGGAAAGGTCAACGGCGTGGTGCTCACCTTCCGCAACATCACCGAAAAACGCCGCGCAGAAGAGGCGGTGCGCCAGAGTCAAGCGCAGCTCGCCGCCATCATCAACACGGCGATGGACGCCGTCATCACCATTGACGCCAATCAGAACATCATCCTCTTCAACGCCGCCGCCGAGCGCATCTTTGGTTACTCTGCCAAAGAGATTCTCGGCTTGCCGCTCAACAAGTTAATCCCGATGCGTCATCAAAATGCACACGGGCGCGACGTGAACCTCTTTGAAAAGACCAACACCACCCGACGCGGACACGACGCTTTGGAAGTAAGCGGGATACGATCCGACGGCGGCGAATTTCCTCTGGAAGTTTCCATTGCGTCTATCGTTGTCGAAAACAAAAAATTCCATACCGCCGTCGCGCGCGACATCACAGAACGCAAATCTCTCGAAGAGCGGTTGCGTAAGCAAAACACCTACCTCAACACTCTGAACGAAATCACGTTGGGGCTCATCAATCGTCTCAACACCAAAGACCTGTTGCAAGCCGTGATCGCTCAAGCCGGCACCTTGATCGGATCGCCCAACGGGTTCATTGATTTCTTCCTGCCGGAGGAAGGGGTGATCGAGCAGAACTTCAGCAGTGGACGCTATGAACAATTAAACGGTTTCCGCCACAGTATTGAAGAGGGCGTGAGTGGAAAGATATGGAAGACGGCAGCCCCGTGCGTGGTTAATGATTATGATTCATGGCCCGAACGCGCCTCCAACTTGCCCAAAGGAATGTTGCGCGCGGTGATGGGCGTGCCGCTTAAATCTGGCGCGCAGATTATTGGAGTCTTAGGGCTTGAAGGCGACACCACTTTCAACGACGAGCAAGTGGAGTTGCTCAAACGCTTTGCCGAGTTGGCGTCGATCACACTGGATAACGCGCGGCTCTACACTGCCGCTCAACAAGAATTGTTGGAACGGAAAAAGACAGAAGCCACACTACGCGACAGCGAGGAACGATACCGCGTGTTAGTGGAGAATTTGCCCATTGGCGTCTATGTGAGTCAAAACAATAAGTTTGTGTATGCCAACGCTGCCTTCACGCAAATGATGGAAGCAAGCACACCCAGTTATCTGTTCGGGCAAACCGTGTCAGAACGAATTCATCCGGACGAGCGCAGCCGGGCTCTCGATCGGGCGCAGGCATTAGGAACAACGGATGTTACCGTGCCGTTAATCGAGGAGAGGTATATTCGCCTCGACGGCAGCATCTTAGAGGCTGAAGCCACCGGCACCCACACCATGTTCAACGGCGACCCGGCGCGGCAGGTGGTGGTGATTGACATTGGCGAACGCAAACGCGCCGAAGCAGCCCTGCGTAAGAGCGAAGTGCAGTTACGTCTAATTGCCAACAATATGCTGGATGTGATCGCCCAAACTGACATGAATGGAAAAATCATTTATGCCAGCCCGTCACACTACAGCGTGTTGGGGTATGAGCCAGAGTCGTTGATCGGACACAACGTCATCGAATTTGTTCATCCCGATGACATGACACGGGTGATGACGGCGATGCGGATCGGCAAAGAGACCGCCGGTTCAGGACGGCTTGAACTGCAATATCGCCATGCCCAAGGGCACTACATCTGGGTCGAGACAATTGGCAACGCCTTGTTCGACGACCACAATGAGATGGTCGGCGCAGTGTTTAGCAGCCGCGAGGTCACTAAACGCAAACGGGCTGAACTGCAATTGGAGCGCAACTCGCATCAACTGGCGGGGTTGAGTTTGATGGGGCAGACGATCACCGCCACGCTCGATCTCGAAGTGATCTTCCGCAAGATCGTGGATGAACTGATGGCGTTGCTGGAAGCGGAAGAGGTTTATATTTTGCTACTGGAAGGTGACGAGTTGGTTATTGCCGTCACCGGCGGCAGCGACTTGCAACGTTACCAAGGCTGGCGCATGCCCGCCACCGAGGGGGTGGTAGGCAAAGCAGTGCAGAGTGGCGACTCCATCCGAATCTCGGAACCGGAGTTACGCAAATTTGTCTCACGCCGATCCGAAGACACGGTTGGGCATCAAGTGCATGACGTGTTGGCGACACCGTTGCGGATCGGCGATCAGATCATCGGCGTCATTGAAGCGGCGCACACTCAAGCAGATTTCTTTGACGAAAACGATCTGCGCTTGCTCGAATCGGCGACGCTGTGGGCGTCCATCGCCATTAACAACGCGCGGCATCACGCTCAAACCGGGCGCAGCTTGCAAGAGAGTGAAACGCTGGCTTCTATTAGCATCGCCCTTAACGAAATTCTGGATTTGGATCATATCTTGCAAATGATCGTGGATGCCGCCAGGAGCATCGTTCCCAAAGCAGCGCGTTCGGTGATCCATTTAATTGATGAGGAAAGTGTGGCGCTGCGCCCGGTAGCCATTAGCGGCTTGGAACACCAGCACCAGCCACAGCTCACCATGCGCCCCGGCGAAGGCGTTGCCGGTCAGGTGTTGGCAAGCGGACAGACGATCAACGTCGGCAACATTCAAAACGACTCGCGTTACATTCCTCTTCGCAGCGACTCCATGTTGGGTTCAATACTTACCGCTCCTATTCAAAGTGGTCCTGTCACCATCGGCACGGTGAGTATTATGAGCGACATCCTGAATGCGTTTACGCTTGACGATGAACGCGTCTTGACGCGGCTGGGCGTGCAAGCAGCATTAGCAATTGACAAAGCGCGCGCCTACGAAGCCGAGCGCCGCCGCGCCGAGCAAGCCGAAGCATTGCAGCAAGTGATGCAGCGCTTGATCGGGCATATTGACTTGACCCACGCCTTCCAATCGGTTGTGGATACGATTGCCCTTGTTGCCCGATATAAATATGTGCGTATTTTCTTGATCAAAGAAACTATGCTGGTGCTGCAAGCGCAAAATGAAAAATCGAAAGTCACGGTTCAGGCGCGGCAGTTGAACGAGGGCATCGTCGGGCGCGTCGCCCGCAGCGGGGTCGCCACCGTCGTCCCCAACGTCGCGCTGGATCCCGATTACGTCGAAGGGATGCCCGAAACACGATCGGCAATAGGGGTGCCACTTAAGCGGGCTCAAACCGTTGCCGGGGTGCTGTTGATCGAATCGAATGCCGAACGCACGTTGAACGCCAACGATTTATATTGGTTAGTCAACATCGGGCAAGAGATCAGCATCGCCATAGAGAACGCCGAACTGTACAGCGATCTACAAGAAGCGTTGCAGCAAGAAAAGGCGGCGCGCACCCAACTCGTCCGCACGGAAAAACTGGCAGGCATGGGGCGCCTCATCGCTTCTGTAGCCCACGAGCTTAACAACCCCTTGCAGGCGATCCAAAATGCGCTATTCTTGGTTAAACAAGAGGCGAACTTAAGCGGGCAAGCGCAAGACGATCTCCTCGTCGCCTTAAGCGAAGCCGATCGTATGGCAGAATTAATCGGTCGCTTGCGCGAAACGTATCGCCCGACCATCGCCGAAAAATTCCAAGACGGATCGCTTAACGTCTTGGTCGTAGAAACACAACGGCTGATCGCCACCCATGTCCGCCACCGCAACATCAACTTTGACTTCAGCGCCGATCCACAACTCCCTTTGATCCCCTGCGTCAACGATGAGATCAAGCAAGTGTTACTCAACCTTAGTTTGAATGCGGTGGAAGCGATGGGGAATGGCGGACAACTCACTATCAGCACCGGTCACGAAGCCGATAAAAGTGAAGTCTGGGTTTCTGTCAGCGACACCGGCGCCGGTATCGATCCGACGACCATTGCTAACATCTTTGACCCGTTCTTTACAACCAAAGAAGGCGGCACAGGTTTGGGTTTATTCATCACCCATGAGATCGTGCAAAAGCACGGCGGACGTATTGAAGTTCAAAGCCAACGTGGAGTCGGCACCACATTTAAAGTATCCCTCCCTTGCAGTCTATCGGAGAACCGCTGATTCGGTTGAAACTGGCGATGGCAGAAACCCGTTTTCTCGGAGAAAGTAGTGGCGACTTCAGTCGCTTTCGCAGATGACTGAAGTCATTATTACGAACTCGTGATCTACTGATTATGACTCAGCACGGCACTGTATTAATCGTTGATGATGAACCCGCTTTGCGGCACACCTTGACGCGCGTATTGCAAACCGCCGGTTGCAACGTCACCGCCGCCGCCAGTGGCGCCGAAGCCCTTCACCTGCTCGTCAACGGCGGATTCGATCTCATCTATCTCGACATCCACCTACCCGACATAAACGGACTCGACGTTCTGAAAGAGATCCATCAACGCCAGCCGGATATTCCGGTGATCCTCTTTACGGCTCATGCCTCGGTGCAGTCGGCGATTGACGCCATGCGTTTAGGCGCGATTGACTACTTGATCAAGCCGGTAGATCCCGAAGCCTTCATCGCCCGCACCCGCATCATCATCGCCGAACATGCCATTGAAAAACGGCGGCGCGAGATTCAAACACAAATTCACTCACTGCAAACCGAACTGGCGCAATTGGATAAACAGATCGCCTCGTTCAATGCCGTGCCGCCGGCACCCTCGGCGCACGGTGAACGCTTTCTTAAACATCACACGCTCATCCTCGATCTTCAGGCGCGGCGCGGCACGTTGGGCGATAAAGTCCTCTCACTGCCTCCTGCCGCCTTCGATTACTTAGCCGTCTTGGCGCGTCATGCGCCTAACACTGTAGACTATCAAACGCTGGTCAACGAAGCGCAAGGGTATCAGACCGAATCATTTCAGGCAAAAGACCTCGCCAAATGGCACATTCATCAACTGCGCGAGCCGACTCTTCGACTCTCCCCAAAGCCCGAATCCTGATTGTTGACGATCACCCGAACACCGCTTCCATGTTAGCGCGCGCTTTGGGTCAACTGAAAAACCCCACGCAAGTAATGACCGCCCGCACCGGTCAAGAAGCACTGGAGATGATCGGCAACAATCCGGTAGATGTGTTGATCACCGACTTCATCATGCCCGGCATGAATGGCTTAGAACTGGTTGAAAAACTTCAAGGAGAGCGTGAACCGGCGCACACGATTCTGATCACGGCTTACGACAGCCCGGGTCTTGCCGCCACCGCGCGCCGCCTTAAAGTGAACGACTACCTGGTGAAGCCCGTTCAACCCGAAAAAATTCTCGCCATCGTCGGGCGTGTGCTCGATGGTCTTCATCCCATTCAGCCGACAACCGCCGGTCAACCGGCAGCCGCTCACGAGCAGTTTAATATTCTCATCGCCGATGACCGACCCGATAACTTGCATCTGCTAGCGACACGTTTATCGAGCGAAGGGTATGCCTTCATCACTGCCGCCGATGGTGAGGAAACACTAGAGAAACTCCGCGCGGCGACACCCGACCTGCTTTTGCTTGATGTGAACATGCCCAAGAAAGACGGCTTTGAAGTGCTGAAAGAAATGCGCGCCGATCCTCTCATCGCTCACATTCCGGTCATCGTCATCACGGCGGCGCGCATCGAACCTAAAGACGTGCGCTTCGGTTTGGGCTTGGGCGCGGATGATTACATCACCAAGCCCTTCGATTGGCGCGAGCTGGCGGCGCGGGTGCGCGCCAAATTACGAGTGAAGCGCGCCGAAGACGCCCTCCGCCGCCGCAACCGCGAATTAGGCTTGCTGCCGGATATTGGTCAAGACTTAAGCGCGCGGCTTGATGTAGAAGAGCTGGCAGGTATCACACTGCAACGCACGGTGCAAGCCCTGAGCGCCAGTGACGGTTATTTGATTATTTTTGAACCCGATGGGCGCATCCATTATGAGTTTTACACGCCGCGCATTGACTCGGAGAAGATCGAAGAAGCCAAGAAACGCATTGTCTCCGAAGGGATCGTTGCCCACGTCGTTGCCCACCGTCAAACCCTCACCCTTGAAGATACAAAAAACGATCCGCGTTGGATCGAGCTCGACGGCGGCAACACCCGATCGGCTATATCCGTTCCACTCATCAGCCGCCGCGGCGTGCTGGGCGCGCTCACCCTAACCCACAACAGCGTCGGCTACTTCAATCAAGATCATATCTCGTTGATGCAGGCGATTGCCAGCCAAGCCTCCATCGCCATTGAAAACGCGCAGCTCTATTACGTCGAACACAAACGGGTAAAAGAACTGGTCGCCATCAACCAGATCACACGCGAGATCAGCCTCTTTACCGCTTCGGCAGAATTGTTTGAACGCACACCCCAATTGATTCAAGCCTTGCTGGGCTATCCCATCGTTTCCTTGTGGCTCACCGCCGACGACGCATTGACTCTGCGAAGTTGCGCCGATACCAGCAAGGATTTGCCGCATTCGATGTTAATGCTCACGCCGCAGCAAGTCGCCAAGACCGGGCAACCGGCGCAGACTTCGGGGACGATGGAGGGCGACGCCTCACAACGTGTGGTGCAATCGGCGGTTGCCGTTCCTCTCTTTTGGGAAGCGAAGATGAGCGGGGTCATCGCCATTCACCACACACGCCCCGGCGCATTTCAAGAAAGTGATCGGGTTTTGTTGGAAACGCTTGCCGCGCAAATTGCCGGAGCGCTGGAACGCATCCGCCTCTTTGAATCGGTTGAACACGAACAGCGCCGCCTTAAAGCGGTGTTGAACAGCGCGGCAGATGCTATCTTGGTAACCGACTCCACCGGTCGGTTGCAATTGGTCAACCCCGCCGGGGAGCTCTTGTTCACAGATGTAGAAACGAAGTTAGGACATTCTCTGCCGCCCAATCGCGGTTACGATGAACTGATCCGCTTGTTAGATCAATCGATCCAATCCGGGAGTGCCGTGCAGAATGAGATCGGTTGGCCCGACAAGCGCACCTTCTCCACGCTGGTCACGCCGATTGAGGAAGGCGGGCAAGTTGCCGTGCTGCACGACGTCTCGCACTTCAAAGATTTAGATCGGGTGAAAAATGAATTCATTGCCACAGCGACTCACGATCTAAAAAACCCGTTGACCTCGGTGCTGGGTTACACCCAATTGATGGAGCGAGCCGGATCGCTCACGCCGCAGCAAGCAGAATTTATCAAGCGCATTCAGTTGGCGGCGAACCATATGAATGAGCTCATCCAAAACTTGATCGAGTTGGCGCGAATTGATTTGGGCATCGAGTCCAAACATGAAAAGTGCAATCTGGTGGAACTGGTCGCCGGAGTGGCGGATGAATTTAAGATGCAGGCGGCGGCAAAGAGCCAAATGTTAACCATCATTCCAACGGATGAACGCCCGATGCTCAGGGTAGACCCGCTGCGCTTACGGCAAGTTCTGCGGAATTTGATCGGCAATGCGGTGAAGTACACACCCGAGGGGGGACAGGTGACGGTGTCCACTGAGATCGAGAAGACCGTCGTTAATATCCATATCAAAGATACCGGCATCGGCATCGCCGCTAACGATCTGCCTTACATCTTCGACAAGTTCTATCGGGCGCGCAGCGACGAGACCCGAGACATCGAAGGCAACGGCTTGGGGTTAGCAATTGTGAAGGCAGTGGTTGAACAACATAGCGGCAAGATCAGCGTTGAGAGTACGCCGGGCGAAGGCAGCTGCTTCAGCGTGGCACTGCCGATATAAACGATTTCGTAGAGACGTTGCAATGCAACGTCTCTACGAAATGTTATTCCCGATAAGGTCTAAAAGATAAAAGGTTTTTATGACTCAACTCACGACTCCATTGGCAGATCGGCAAACGAAGCAACGCCAGATTTCCACGGAACAGATTAGCCTCTTTGGCGCGGCGCTGACCATTGTCCTTGTCGTCATTTTCATCATTGCTTATATACAACTAGGCGCGTGGCAAGTACTGGCTGTAGCGTTAACATATTTAGCCGTCGGATTCGCTTTTCCCTTCGCCTATTATTTCACGCGCCGGGGCAACCTCAATCTGACGGGGTATATCCTGCTGGGAGTCGTGATCGTCAACTATGCCGCCGCTCAAATGCTGCTGGCTAACGCCACCCTGTATTTGATCATCGGCGGCATTTTACTTGTCATATTTTTGGGCAGTCTAACGCTGCCGAACCGCTGGTATATCTGGCTGCCTCTGGCGATCCTCTTCATTGGCATTCGCTTCATAGACGATGCGCCATTATTTCCCCGTTACGACATTACCCAATCCACTCTGTTAAGTGTCGTCCTGCCATCCGGCGCTTTCGCTGGCGGCGCGGCAAATTTTCTACTGCTCATCCGCGTCCTTCGCGCCAGTTCAATCCGGATGCGGCTACTTGCCGCATTTGCTGCCGCCGTGCTGCTGCCGGCACTTGTCACCGCCTCCAGCGACACCATCATCGGCAATAGCAATGCCGAGAATGAAACGATCAACCGCCTGCAAGCAGTGGCGGCGATCAAAGAGAGTCAGATCAACGCCTGGGCCGGCGAATTAAAATCTAATTTGGATATTGAAATGAAGTTGGATGAAGAGGGACGTCTGCTGACATTGGTAAAATCTCCGCCCGACAGCGCCGAGTTCAAATCGGCATACAGCACAGTCGGCAAACGCCTAAGGCAGGCGATCATCTTACGCCAACTCTACGAAGAGCTATTTGTGATCGACTCGAATGGCGTCATCATCCTGTCCACAAATATTTTTCAAGAGGGCAAGACGCTGCGGAACGAACCTTTCTTCCAACAGATCTTGCAAGAGGTCAGCCTACAGCCTCCGGCATTTTCAGAGACCCTCGGTCATTTCTCTGTACTCGCCACCCGCCCGATCACCGAACAGGGGAAACCCTTAGGCGCCTTATTAGGTCGCGCCGGTTTGGCAGTGTTAGACGGCTTCGTGTCGGATCGCAACGGTATGGGCAGAACAGGCGAGATCTATTTGGTCAACCCCGGTTTCGTTTTGCTGACCGAGACACACTTCGGCACACCCGGCTCCACACTCATCCGCACCAACGCCACAAACGCCGCGATCAATGGACACACAACAGGCGCGGCGGTTTACAGCAGCTACCGCGCCACCTTAGTCGTCGGGCATTATCGTTGGCTGCCAGATTTACAACTGGCGCTGATCGCCGAACAAGAACAATCCGAAGCGTTTGAAAATTCTCGTTTTCTCTTACTGGTGGGCAGCAGCATCTCGGCGGTTTTGATCACCATCGCCATGATCGCCGCCTTCTTCATCACCCGCAGTATTTCCAACCCCATCGTCGAGATGGCGCAGGTCGCCGAACAAATCGAGGCTGGCAACCTTGATCGCACGGTGAACATCCACCGTGACGACGAAATCGGCACGCTGGCAACTGCTTTCAACAACATGATCACCCGTTTGCGCGGACTCATTGGCTCGCTGGAAATGCGCGTTGCCGACCGCACCAAAGCCCTCGCCGCCAGCACCGAAGTCAGCCGCCGCCTGTCCACCATTCTCGACGAACAAAGTTTGGTCAGCGCGGTGGTAGACGAAGTGCAATCGGCATTCAACTATTATCACGCCCACATCTACCTGTTGGATGCGGCGGGCGAAAACTTAATCATGATGGGCGGCACCGGCGATATCGGGCGGTTAATGTTAATGCGTGGACACAGCATCCCCGTGGGTCGCGGTCTCGTCGGGCGCGCCGCCGCCAAAAGTGAAACCATCCTTGTGCCGGATGTCTCGAAAGATCCGCAGTGGTTGCCCAACACATTACTACCCGACACCCGCGCGGAAGCCGCCGTGCCCATCACGCTTGGCAGCAAAGTATTGGGCGTGCTGGATATTCAACATAACCATAGATTTGCTGCAAGCGATTGCCAGCCAAGTAGCCATTGGATTGCAAAATGCCCGCTCTTACACTCAAGCGCAACGACAAGCAGATTACGAATCAATGCTCAACGCCATCAACGAAAAGATTCAAACGGCAACGACGATAGAAGACGTGACACAAATAGCCGCGCGTGAACTGGGGCAGGCTTTAGGCGCATCGCGCATCTCTGTGCAAATTGGCAAAACGAATACCCACCGGTAGAGCAAGATTACATCTTGCTCCAGTAGAGTAAGATGTAATCTTGCTCTACGCTTATCTATGGAGACGCTCACTCTATGCAAATTTTAACCGCGCCACTCCGCCGCGCCTTCGCCAATATGCCGCTTGCCTACAAGATGATCAGTGGCGTATTATCGCTATTGATTCCGGCAGTCCTCATCACGGTGATTACTCTGCTGACCGTGCTGCAAGTCTCGCTCACCAATCAACTCGGCACAAACATGCAAGGGCTGTCGCACAGCACTGCCAACAACGTCGCCAATCACGTCGCCTCTGAAATAGCCCGATTGCAATTATTAGCCCGCAACCAAACCATCATCAACAACGTTCAAGGGATCAACATTTCTTACGGCGGCTCCGAATCGTTTGCTGTCGAGCAAATCCAAAAATTGGACGCGAAGTGGATCGTAGCCGCACAAGACGATCCATTATTGGCACTCGGGCAACGTGTGACCAGCGCCGCCGAGCTACGCCAGTTCGCCAAAGCCGACCCAAACAACTTTGACCTCATCACGACAGATCGTTACGGCGGCGTGGTCGCTCACACCACCCCGCCAGCCCGCTTTGATTTCATCTTAGAACCGTGGCGCATGGCGGCGTATAACGATGGCAAGGGCGCGGTGTATATTGGACCCGCCATTTACGACGCGGCAACAGGTTTCTACCTTACTTTGGCGGTTCCCATTTTCGCCCCCGATAGCGCTGAGGTCATTGGCACATTGCACACCCGCTACCGCTTGACGACCATCGTCAACCAGATGGGGCAAGCCAGTGGAACGATTAATCTGAACTTGGTAAATGCCGATGGCACACGCCTCGACGCACCCTCAGGCGGCATCCAAATTCCTTTAGAGGAACGGAGCTACTTATCGCAAGACACATGGCGCAGCGGAAACTTCGGCTCGGTTCCCAGTTTGATCGCCTACTCGTCGGTGAGGTTTAGCCCGGGGCTATATGACGAACTCCGCCTGCCGTGGACGGTCATCGCCCGACAAGATTTAGATAGAAGCCTCGCCCCCGTCCAAAGCACGGTACTTCTGGTGATCGTTTTTGCCGTTATCGGTTTGGTCGTGGCAATCCTCTTCACGTTTTTTGTCGCCAACGAACTCGTCCGCCCTCTGGCCGAACTGACACAGTTGGCAACCGAAGCGCAAGATTCTCGGCGAAAGTTTTCTGCCCCGGTGCATGGTCACGACGAAATTGGCAGGCTCGCCGAAACGTTCAACGTCTTGATGGAGCGCGTGCAAGAGTCAAGAAAATTTTTGGAGGAACGAGTCGCCGACCGCACCAAAGCCCTCGCCGCCAGCGCCGAAGTCAGCCGCCACCTGTCTACCATCCTCGATCAATTTGAACTGGTGACTCAAGTGGTTCAGCAAGTTCAATCTGCCTTCAATTACTATCATGCTCACATCTATCTCTTTGATGAGGCGCGTGAAAACTTGATCTTGGTCGGCGGCACCGGCGAGGCAGGCGAGACGATGTTAAACAACGGTCACAAAATCACACGGGGGCGCGGTTTGGTCGGACGCGCCGCCGAATTCAACATCCCGGTCTTGGTGCCAGACGTTTCCAGAGAATCACAATGGCTGCCCAACCCCCTGCTGCCCGACACCAAAGCCGAAGCCGCCGTGCCAATTGCCGTCGCCGACCGCGTGCTGGGCGTTCTTGACATTCAACACAACGTCCGCAACGGGCTTACCCAAGACGACGTGGACCTGCTTCTCTCTATCGCCAACCAGACGGCAATCGCTTTGCAAAACACCCGTGCCTTGACTCAAGCCCAGCGCCAAGCCGATTATGAAAACCTGATCAACGCCATCACCCAAAAGATTCGCGCCACCACAACGGTGGAAGACGCGATGCAGGTCGCCGTGCGCGAACTGGGACGGGCGACGATGGCGCCGCGCACCACCGTGCGATTAAATGTTGAAAACAACTAACACGTAGCGCAAATTGATAATTTGCACCACACCAATTCAAAACAACTAACAGAAAACTATTATGAATCAGCCATCGCCAACTCTGCCACCCCCATCAGTCGCCGCGCGACAATTAGAAAATAGCCGCCGCCAACGCGCCCTTATTTTCTCGACGATGTTGTTGATCGCCAACGTCGGGTTGTTACTCTACAGCCTCACCTTCCCATTCGCCCAAGTTTGGGCGGGCAACTTGCTCATGGGCTTTGTCAGCCTCTTGGCGGCGAGCGCGCTGGGGCTCAGCCTGCGGCGGCGAGTCACCGTTGCAATGATCTTGCTCATTGCCTCTTTACTCATCAGTCATTTCGGGATCAACTTCATCCAACGCGATCTGGGTCTCACCTTAGGCGTGTTAGGGGTGATGTTGATCTCTATGATCGCCACCCTGACACTCCCCTCACAGATCGCCACCCGCGCCGTTCTGGTCAGCATCGTCGGCGGCATCTTGGATGTCGTGGCAGATGTCTACTTGCCAACCACCCGCGCCGCCACGCCGCTGATGCTGCCCTTAATTCTAGGCGGTGGAGTCGCAGCACTCTACCTCCTATTCCTCTTTCGTCAGTTCTCTTCGTTCTCACTGCGCGACAAACTGATCATCATTACCGTTATCCTGACCTCCATCACCGCGCTTATTATCGGCGGGGCATTGCTGTCCACCGTCAACAACGCCCTGCGCCAACAAACCGAAGCCCGCCTCATCTCCGAAGCGCAGATCAAATCCGTCAGGATCGAAGCGTTTCTCGACGGCGTACGCAACGACATCATCTTTCTAAATAAACTCTCCGAAGTAGAGAACTACGCGCGCGTCATTGAAAATCGCGGCAGCGAGAGCGACCTGACCTTCGCCCGACGCGAATTAGAAATAGAATTCGCCAACTTCGCCCAACAGAATCCTCAATACGATCAGATTCGTTTCCTTGATCCTATCGGACAAGAAACCGTGCGCGTCAAAAACATACCCAGTGGGATTGTGATCGTGTCGCTCGGAGATTTACGAAACGAATCGGGTGACGACTACTTTAAAAACAGCATCAACCTGCCGGAAGGCAAGTTCCACATCTCCAACCTTAGCTTGTACTCGGAAGGCGGACAGATCGAAATTCCCCACAAGCCGGTGATACATTATGCTGTGCCGATCTATCTTAACGGCAGGGTCTACGGCATCATCGTCCTCAACGTCCTTGCCGAAACGTTTCTCTCACCGCTTGGCTCCGGCACCAGTTCGGCATTCTTGGTAGACAACGACGGGTACTACCTCTATCACCCTAGTGCCGGCAAACGCTGGGGGCGCGAGCTCAAAACCGGAAATAGTTTGCTGCAGGATGACCGACAGTTAACGGCAACCGCCACCTCCGGCATCAATGGCACTTACGAATCACGAGACGAACTCTTCGCCTTCACGCCGATCAAACTTCAAGGCGAGGATAGACCCCGTTGGTTTCTGGTCAGCTTCCTCTCGTCTGCTCTGGCATTTGCCCCGCTCAACGAAGCTCAACGCAACGGATTGCTTCTGCTGGCAGCCACTATCCTTGTTGCCGGGGCAATCATCGCCATCGCCAGCCAAGCGCTTGCCGCCCCCTTGGTTGACCTCACCCGCGTCGCCGAGAAAATCAGCGCGGGCGATCTGGGTTCGCGCGCGCGAACCCGCGCCCACGACGTGAGCCGCACGAATCGTTTTTATCAACAAATAGCAGGCGAGCAATTTGAAACGGCGCACTCCGAAGATGAAATTGACATCTTAGCCCGCACCTTTAACACCATGGCCGCACAGCTCCAACAAACGTTGAGCAGTTTGGAGCAGCGCGTGTCTGAGCGCACGCGCGATATCGCCATCGCCGCCGAAGTCGGTCAGCGCACTTCACTCATACGCGAACTCGAAACGCTTCTCTCCGAATCCGTCGAACTGATCCGCGACCGCTTCGATCTTTATTATGTCCAAATCTATTTGTTGGATGCCAGCGGGAAGACGTTGGTGCTGCGCGCCGGCAGTGGTGACGTGGGCAAACAATTATTAGGACGGGCGCACCGCCTCGCCGTTGGCAGCGGCATCAACGGTTCGGCTGCCGCCTCACGACAACCCGTCATCGTAGCCGACACGCTCGCCAGCAACATCTTCCGACCCAACCCATTACTACCCAACACTCGATCTGAAATGTCTGTGCCACTGCTAATCGGCGAGCGCGTCTTGGGCGTGCTCGACCTGCAAAGCACTGTCGCCAACGCCCTCAACCCAGAAAACTCGCCGGTGTTTAACACCCTCGCCGCGCAGCTCGCCATCGCCATTGAAAACGTCATCTTGTTTGCTCAAGCCGAAGAGGCGCGCAAAGAAACAGAAGCGCGGGCGAGACGTTTGACTCAAGAGGGTTGGGAACGATTCCTTAATGCGGTAGATCGCAGTGAACGAATCGGATACCGCTACGATTCGTCGTCTCAATCGCTTACCCCAATTACTAACGCGGCTGCCGACTCGCCTCACCCCGCCTTCTCCATTCCCATCCTCATCACCGGTGAAGAAGTTGGCGCGATCCAAGCCGAATCTGATGGAGAACGGCAATGGACGAGCGATGAGGCGGACTTGATGCACACCGTCGCCATGCAGGTCGCCCGTCAGATCGAAAACCTTCGGCTGTTGACTCAAGCCGAGCAATCGCGCGCCGAAGCAGAACTGGCAACGCGCCGACTCACGCGCGAAGGCTGGCAAGACTATGTTAAGAGTAAAGATATTTCAGCCGGATATAACTACGATCTGAATCAAGTGACGCCATTCAACCTAGAGCAAGATGCTATCTTGCTCAACGTAGAGCAAGATACCATCTTGCTCAACCGCGAGGCAAAGGCTATCACTCAGCCGTTGAAGGTCGGCTACGAGACCATCGGCGAGTTAGCTCTTCAGTCTGCGCCGGAAGAGTCTGCCCGCGAACTGCTTACCACCGTTGCCGATCAGCTCAGCCGACACATTGAAAATTTGCGGTTGACAGAGCAAACACAGATCGCTTTATCTGAATCACGGCGGCGCACCGAAGAACTGGCGGTGCTTAATGAAATGGGTCGCGCCCTGACGACTCTGCGCGAAGAAGGGGCGATCTATCAAACGATTCACCAATACACCACGCGCTTGATGGATGCCAAGCATTTCTTCATCACGCTTTACGACTTTACTACCGGCATTCTCACCTTCCCGATGGTCTACAGCGATCAAGAGCGCATTGAACTCCCCGCGCGTCCATTGGGGATGGGTCAAACCGACTACGTGATCCGCAATCGCACACCGCTCTTGTTGAGCGAGAATGTGCAAACCCAAATGGAAGCGAAGGGCATCACCCCGATGCTGTTCAGAGGCGGGCGGCAGATTCAATCATGGCTCGGTGTTCCCCTTTTATACGGCGGAGAAGTGGTCGGTGCTATCGTGGTGCAAAGCGTGGACACACCGCGCTTGTATACGGAATTTGAACGCGATGTGTTAACGGCAATTGCCAGTCAGGCGGCGATTGCCATTGAAAACGCGCGCAGCTTCAAGGAGACTCAACGACGCGCCGAGCGCGAGTCCACCATCAATATCATCGCGCAAAAGATTCAAGGCGCCACGTCGGTGCAAGGCGCGATCCAAACCGCCATTGAAGAACTGGGACGCGCTCTCAAAGCAAAACGCACGGCAGTTAATATCGCGCCCAAGCAAGGTCATGGCAACTAAGACTTTCGTTGTTGAGCAAGTTAGTAACTTGCTCTACGTTGTTGAGCAAGTTACCAACTTGCTCTACGTTGTTAAGCAAGTTACCAACTTGCTCTACGTTGTTAAGCAAGTTACCAACTTGCTCTACGTTGTTAAGCAAGTTACCAACTTGCTCTACGTTGTTAAGCAAGTTGCTAACTTGCTCTACGAAGACGATGGCAAATAAAACCCTGTCTCGAACCACGCCGTACGTGATCGCCTTGTGTCATCAAAAAGGCGGCGTCGCCAAAACCACAACCGCTTTGGCGTTGGCTGCCTGCTTCGCCGAGCAAGGCTTGGATACGATGTTGATCGATCTCGATCCACAAGGCAACTCCACCGGCGCTATGGGGCTGAACCCGTTGACAATGTTTCATTCGGCGGCAGATGTGTTACTGGGGAATGGCAATCTGGTCGGCATGAGTCGAGAGACGGGGACGACACGCTTGGACATTATTCCAGCCAACGCCGACATGCTGATCGTAGATCGTTGTTTACATTTGCGATCCGATTTTGAATACGTGCTGCGCGATCAACTGCAAAAACCGGGTATGGCGCATTACAGCCTGGTGCTGCTCGATTGCCCGCCCGCCTTGGGGTCGCTCGCCACCACTGCGCTGACCGCATCCGATTTGGTGATCATCCCCACCCAGTGTGAATACTTCTCGATGCAGGCGCTCAAGAACACATTGAAACTTGTAGAGACGGTGCGCGCCAAAACGAATCCCGCGCTAACGCACCGTATGTTGGTGACTCTGTTTGACGAGCGTATCGGCTTACATCACAGCTCGCTTAAGCAGCTTCGTAAACATTTTCCGCGCGTCGTGTTGAAGACGATCATCGGTATAGATAGCAAACTGCGAGAGAGTCAGTTGATGCAGCAACCGATTACCCATTACGCCACGCACAGCCGCGCCGCCCGACACTACCGGCAATTAACTGAGGAGTTACTTAAGTATGTCCAAAGCTAAACCCGTCGCCAAGACGCCAAAGAAAAAACTCCAAAAACCAAAAGACCGTTACCGCGCCCAGTTAGAGTCGGTGCTCTCTGAAACTGAAGTGATCGAAGCCGGGTCGGGGAATCTCCAAGAGGGTGAGTCTCCCTTGTTGCGGGCGCAAGCGGCTGAATTAAAACTATCGTTAGAGGCTGGCGTGGCGGTGTCACCGGCGGAGAGTTTGCAGTCGAGTGAGGAGTGGTATCAGGCGTTAACCGAATCCACTGCCGAGGCAATTATCACCGCCAACAGCAAAGGGCAGATCATCAATTGGAATAGGGCGGCGACGGTTATCTTTGGCTACACTAAAGCCGAAGCGTTGAATCAACCGTTGACGATGTTGATGCCGGAGCGGTTTCGCGGTTCACACGAGACGGGGATAGCCCGAATTAATTCGGGCGGGGAGAGGCATGTGATCGGGCGCACGGTGGAACTGTTTGGTCTGCGCCAGAACGGCGAGGAGTTTCCGTTGGAACTTTCGCTCAGCACTTGGCAGGCGCGCGGCGAAACATTTTATAGCGGTATTCTGCGCGACATCAGCGAGGAGCGCCGCGCAGAGGAAGCCCGACACGCCAGCGAAGAACGCTCTCACCTGATCATCGATTCGTCGCCCGACCCCATCGCCATTTACGACGTTCGGGGCAATGTGGTAGACATCAACCCTGCTTTCACCGAAACATTCGGCTGGCAAAAAGAAGAACTGCTTGGCAAACGCATTGACTTTGTGCCGGAAGAGAGCCGCGAGGAAACGCGCGGTTTTATTGAACGCATTCTCCGCGACGAAACGGTGAAAGCCGCCGAGACAAAACGCCTCACAAAAAATGGGCGGGTTTTGAATATCCAGTTAAGTGCGTCGCTGATCAAAGATCGCTCCGGTAAATCGGTGGGCAACATCGTAATTTTGCGCGACATCACCTACCAGAAACGCGCTGAAGAAATGTTGCGGAGGAGTCAGGAGCAACATCAATCCGATGTCGAGGGCGCCAATACCCGTTTATTAAACACCATCGAGAGCCTCGACGCCGGCATCGTGATGTATGACGCCGACGAGCGGCTGGTGGTATGCAACACTCGCTACAAAGAATTATATTCTCGATCAGCTCATCTCATGGTGGTGGGGACGCCTTACGAGAAGATTCTGCGCGAGTCGTATCGTCAGGGGAATTACACTCACACCGGCTTGACCGAAGACGAATGGGTTAATAGCCGCCTGACGTTGCACCGCGCCGCCGGGTCGCAAGGCGCGTACGAACAACAAGTGGGTCAACGCTGGATCCGCATCAGCGATTCGCGCGCCAGCGACGGCAGCATTGTCAGTTTACGCATGGACATCACTGCCGGCAAACAAGCCGAAGTTGCCGTAGTCAAACGCGCCGCCGAACTGCAAGCCGTCGCCGAAATTTCCACGACAGCCTCCGTCGCGCCCAACGTGCAGCAAACGCTGCAAAGCGTGGTAGACCTAACGAAGGAACGTTTCGATCTGTATCACGCCCACATTTATTTACTGGATGTCATCGGAGAAAATTTAGTTCTGAGCGCGGGCGCCGGAGAAGTCGGCAAACAAATGGTGGCGCGCGGACACAGCATCCCGTTCAACCGCCCGCACTCCTTGGTCGCCCGTGCCGCGCGCACCCGTCGCGGCGTGATCTCGAATGATGTGACTCAAGAGCCGGACTTCTTGCCCAACCCGTTGCTGCCGCAGACTCGATCCGAACTCGCAACGCCCATCATCATCGGGGATGCCGTCTTGGGCATCTTTGACGTTCAATCTGAAATCACCAATCGTTTCACCGACGAAGACATTGCCATTCAAACGACTCTGGCGCAGCAACTGGGCGCGGCGTTGCAAAATGCGCGCTCGCTCGAACGCGCCGAGACTCTCGTTGCCGAATTGAATGACTTAACTCGCGGGCTGGTGCGCGAAGGTTGGACAGAATACAAAACGCGCGAACTTCCTCAGGAGAGCTTTGTTTACGATCTAGCACAAGTATCCCGATCCGCCGACGTCACGCTCACGTCCGAAACCTCAACCGAACTCATCGCCGCACAACTTGCCGTGCGCGGCGAAGTCATCGGCGAGTTAGCAGTCCTTGAACCGCAGGAGATACTCGAAGCGCGACAGATCACCGAAGCCATTGCCCAACGGTTGAGCGCGCACGTTGAGAACCTGCGCTTAACCGAGCAAACACAAAGCGCGTTGGCGCAAACAGAGAGCCTCTACAAAGCCAGCCGCCGCCTCACCGCCGCCACCGATCTGCAAGAAATGGTGGCAGCAGTCGCCGAAGGCATTCCGTTGCGCGGCATCAGCCGCGCCATCTTGGTGACGTTTGAATACAACACACAAAATGAAATGATCGCCACGCTCGTCCGCGCCAATTGGCATAGCGGCAAAGGTCATCCGCCGACGGCGATTGGCACTCGCTACCCCACCGATACATTCTCTTCGATGAACATCATGCTCAGCCCCACTCCGGTTTTCATTGAGGACGCGCCAACCGATGATCGACTCGATCCGCAGATCAAAGAAGTGCATCGCAGTCACAATACGCACGCCATTGCCATCTTGCCTTTGTTAAGCGGGCGGCAGTTAGGCGCGCTTATTTTGCAAAGCGAAGAGCGGCATCGCTTCACCGAGCGCGACACGCAGCCGTTTGTGGCATTAGCCGGACAGATGACGGTGGCGATTGAACGTCAACGCCTGCTAGATGAAACACAGAAACGCGCCGACGAACTCGAAGCCGTGGCCGAAGTGACAACTGCTGCCTCCACCATCTTGGAACGTGATCGATTGCTCGCCTCTGCCGTGCATCTCACCCAGAACCGATTCGGTTTATATCATTGCCACGTCTTCCTCTTTGATTACGTCACCAATAACTTGGGCATCATTGCCTGCGGCTGGCGCGACGATGAACCCGAAGACAGCGCGCACGGCAAACGCATGATTCATCTCACCCAAGAACGTTCACTGGTGGCGCGGGCGGCGCGTGACCGTGAAGCGGTGTTGGTCAACGACGTCACTCAAGACCCCACTTGGCTGCCCAACGACATCTTGCCCGAAACAAAATCCGAACTCGCCGTGCCAATGGTCGTCGGCGATACGTTGGTCGGTGTGTTCGATGCTCAATCGGAAGTGATAGGGCGCTTCAGCGAGGACGACGTGCGAACATTCTCCACGTTGGCAAACGCCGTTGCCGTTGCCGTGCAGAACGCGACTCTCTACGCCGAGCAGATCGCCGCCGTCGCCCGTCTCAAAGAACTCGATCAACTTAAGTCGTCGTTCTTGGCGAATATGAGTCACGAACTACGCACGCCGCTCAACTCCATCATCGGTTTCACCGAAGTGCTGCTGGAAGGCATTGACGGCGATTTGACCGAGCCGATGGACAACGATCTCAAAGTCATTCACAAGAACGGTCAGCACTTGCTCAACTTGATCAACGACGTGCTGGACATGGCGAAGATCGAAGCCGGACGCATGACCTTGACTATCGAAGAATTTAATTTGCAAGAAGTGATCGAAGAAGTCGCCGAGATCACCCGCCCGCTCGCCAATTCGAAATCGCTGGAACTGCGGCTTGATATTGACGAGACCGAAGACCTCACCCTTGAAGCAGATCGCATTCGTATGCGACAAGTGATGATCAACGTCGTCAACAACTCGATCAAGTTCACCGACTCGGGTCATATCGCCATTGGCGCGCGTCGCGCCGACGAGATGATTCAGGTGATCGTCCGCGACACCGGCATCGGCATCCCGTCCGATCAACTTGATAAAATCTTCCAAGAGTTCACGCAGGTAGACACTTCCACCACGCGCAAGGCGGGCGGCACCGGCTTGGGTCTGCCCATCAGCCGTCACTTGGTGGAATTGCACGGCGGTCATTTGTGGGCAGAGAGCAGCGGCATAGCGGGCGAGGGTTCATTGTTTTATATTGAACTGCCGATCATCGCCAAGAGGGCGACAGACTAATTTCCAGTAACTACCTACTCAGCCACTCCGTCATTGCGAGCGCACTTCGCGGAGCGGAAAGCAATCTCGGTCGCGTTATGAGATTGCTTCTCGAAGACTCGCAATGACGGTTGAGCAGTTACAAAATTTTCCATAATGTCAAAACCCGAATCTCTTGAATGTGTTTCGTGCGGACACCCACAACCTTACCAACCTTTTGTCGCGGCGACGTGCGAGGTGTGCGGCTCGGATTGGTTAGAGCCGCGCTATAACTACGCCGCCTTCAAACGCGAATTGATGCGCGGCTTGCCGGGGCGCCCCAACAATTTGTGGCGCTATCACGACGTGCTGCCGGTGGACGATCCGCTCACACTTGATCTTAACAGCGCGGGCGGCACGCCCTTGCAGCACTCACAGCGTTACGCCAAAGAGTTGAAGCACGATCACATTTACATCAAGGACGAGCGTTACGGTCCGACCAGTTCGTTTAAAGATCGTCAGGCAACAGTGGCGGTGGCGGCGATGTTGGAAGCGGGCATCCACGAATGTGTGATCGCTTCTACCGGCAACGCGGCGGTGGCTTACGCCGCAGCCTGCGCCCGCGCCGGAATTAAGTTGTGGGTCTTTATGACCAGTTTGGTGCCGCAAGATAAATTGCGTGAGGCGGCGCTGTTCGGCGCGGAGGTGATCAAGGTCAGCGGCAATTACGATCAGGCAAAACAAATTGCTGCCGACTTTGCCGCGCGGCGCGGGCTGTTGTTGGATCGCGGCGCGAAGAGTATTCCGGCGCGCGAGAGTATGAAAACGATTGCCTACGAGATCGTGGAGCAATTGGGTTGGCGCGCGCCCGATTGGTATATTCAAGCGGTGAGCGGCGGGTTGGGTCCGTTGGGTGTGTATCATGGTTTTCGTGAGCTACATGCCATGGGGTTAATAGACCGCATCCCCGCGTTGGGAATCATTCAGGCAGAAGGTTGCGCGCCGATGGTGCGCGCCTTCAAAGCCGGTAAAGATGTCGCCGAACCGATCATCCCCGAAACGCGAATCGCCATTTTATCTACCGGCGATCCGGGACGGACGTATACTCACTTGTGGCATCTGACGCAGCAATACGGCGGCTCGATGGAAAGTGTGAGTGATCGTCAAGCATTCGATTCGATGATCAAACTTGCCAAGAGCGAAGGCATGGCGGTGGAACCGGCGACGGCGGTGGCGTTTGCCGGTTTGGAAAAACTGATCGCGCAAGGTAAAATCAAAGAGGATGAACTGGTGGTGGTGAATGGCACCGGTCACACCTTCCCGGTTGAGAAGCATGTGTTGGGCGATCAATGGGCGGTGGATGTTCACCTGAGCGACACGCAGCAAGCGGCGCCGCACGAAGGGCTGATCGCTGCGCTGGAACATCTCGACGAAAAGACAACCAGTGTGTTGATCATTGACGACAATCCCAATGACTCACTGCTCATTCAGCGTTTGCTCGAAGCCAAGAAAGCCTATCGCGTTTTTCTGGCTGCCAATGGCAGCGAAGGATTGAAGCAGGCGCGCGAGCGGTTGCCCGATTTGATTGTGACCGATTTGACCATGCCGGAGATGGATGGCTTTACCGTGTTAGAAGAACTGAGAAAAGACAAACGCACCAGCGACATTCCGGTGATCGTGGTCAGCGCGAAAGATATTACGGCTGATGAACGAAAAAAACTCAGTGGACACATCGAAGCGTTGTATCAAAAAGGATCGTTGTCACCACGCGCGTTTGTGGAACAGGTGGTGCAAGTGTTAGGCGATAATAAGCTTCCCCGAAATGGAGACCAGTGAGATGGGCGCGACGGTACTTTATATAGAAGACAATCCAGACAACATGCTGCTCGTGCGTCGCGCTTTAGAATCTCGCGGCTACACTTTTTTGTGGGCGGCAAACGGCGTGCGAGGCTTGGAGGAGATTCAAGCGAGACGCCCTGACGCTGTTTTGCTCGACATTAACTTGCCCGATATGGACGGCTACGAAGTGGCGCGGCGGCTGCGCGCCGACGAGCGATACAAATCTCTGCCGATCATTGCCATTACTGCCAACGCTCTCAAAGGGGATTCCGACAAAGCGATTGCCGCCGGCTGCAATCAATACATGTCGAAGCCGATCAATATCCGCGATCTGTGGACGCGGTTGGCAGAGATCCTCTCGTAGAAAATTAAAAACCGGAACGCTGAAGGCGCTGACATAAAGTAACTGCTCATCTGATTCGTCATTGCGAGCGCACTTCGCGGAGCGGAAAGCAATCTCGGTTGCGCTATGAGATTGCTTCGTCGCAAAGAACGCTCCTCGCAATGACGCGGAATGTCGCTGACATAAAAAAGAATCAGCGTTCCTCAGCGAAGATCAGCGTCATCAGCGTTCAAAGGTTTAAATACAGAACGCAATAACGCCAAGTAGTGTGCCGAAAAGGAATGTTTAATGCCTCACCAGATGCTGGTAGTTGACGACAACGCCTTGAACCGTGATCTGCTGTCGCGCCGTTTGCGACAGCAGGGGCACGACGTGACGATGGCAACTAACGGCAACGAAGCGCTAGAAAAAATGCGCGGGCAGACGTTTGATCTCGTCCTACTCGACATTATGATGCCGGAGATGAACGGCTATCAGGTGCTGGAGACGATGAAACGCGATGAGGTGCTGCGGCACATTCCGGTGATCGTCATCTCGGCGGTGGATGAAATTGAAAGCGTGGTGCGCTGCATCGAGATGGGCGCGGAAGATTATCTGCCCAAACCGTTCAACCCGGTTTTACTCAAGGCGCGCATCGGAGCGACGCTCGATAAAAAACGGATGCGCGATCAGGAGCAGGCGCACTTACAACAGATCGCCGCCGAGAAGAAACGCGCCGACGATCTGCTGCACGTCATTTTGCCTGATGCTGTGGTGAAAGAACTCAAAGAAAATAATCACGTTAAACCGCGCCGCTACGAGAACGTCGCCGTGATGTTTTGTGACATTGTAGATTTCACTCAGTATTGCGATCAACATGAGCCGGAAGAAGTGGTGACGCACTTGCAGAAGATGGTAGAAATTTTTGAGGAGATGTCGCTCAAACATAATCTGGAAAAAATAAAAACGGTGGGCGACGCTTTTATGACGACGGCGAATCTATTGAAGCCTGTTGAGAATCCGGTGTTGAACTGCGTGCGCTGTGGATTAGAAATGGTGGCGGCTGCCACGGCGATGCCGCCGCAGTGGCGGGTGCGAGTCGGCATCCACATTGGACCGGTCATGGCGGGCGTGGTCGGTCATCGTCAGTATTTGTTTGATGTGTTAGGCGATACGGTGAACGTCGCGGCGCGGATCGAATCGGAAGGCATGGCAAATGCTGTCAACGTCAGCGCCGAAGCGTGGAAATTTATCTCGGGTGTGTGCCAAAGTGAATCGCACAATCTTGTTACTATTAAAGGCAAAGGGGAGATGGAGATTTATCAGATCAAAACGATCTGACAACCACCCTCCCGAAGGTTTTAGAACCTTCGGGAGGGTGAATGTTTTAGACTTCAAACACCGAGTGTCTCATGCAAGACACTCGGTGTTTTATATCTCTCAGAAAACCTTGAAGGCCTTTTTCATTTGCGCGCCTCTTTTGTTTTTGGGCTTATACTAAATTACCGGACTCCTACACCTGACAGGTCTTGCCGAAAAAGACCTGTCAGGTGTGCGCCAACGTGAGGACACTATGAAACGCACATCTAAAAAAGAAAAATCGTCAACCAGCAAACCCCGCGCGTCACGACCTCGCACACAAGCGCAACCCCGCACAACGTCACAACAGATCGTCAATATCCTCGAGAGTATCAGCGATTCATTTGTCGCCTTCGACGCGCAGATGAATTACACCTATGTCAACACGCACGGCGGCGAATTGCTGGGGCGCAAACCCGAAGACCTGATCGGCAAAAATTATTGGACGGAATATCCCGAAGCCAAAGGCACGCCCTTTGCCGAGGCTTACGTGCGCGCTTTAGAAACACAGATGCCGATTCAGTTCGAGAATTATTACGCGCCTTTTGACCGTTGGTTTGAAAATCGCATCTATCCCTCGAAAGAGGGTCTCTCCATTTTCTTCACCGACATCACCGAGCGCAAGCAAGCCCAAAAGACTCTTCAAGAAAATGAAGAGCGTTTCCGCGCGCTGATCGAAAATGCGTCCGATATGATCGTCACGATCACCGCCGATGGAAAGTTGAGCTATGTCAGCCCGACTATCTATCGCATGTCTGGCTACCAATTGGAGGAGGTCATTGGCAAACACATCGCCAAATTTATTCACCCCGACGATCTGCCTCACGCTCTCAAATCGCTCGTCAGCCGCTCGCAAATTCCCGGACTCGCCCCCGCCCCGATTGAACTTCGTTTCCGTAGCAAAAATGAGACGTGGCGGGTTGTGGAAATTTTAGGAAACAATCTGCTCAATCATCCGGCGGTGGGGCAGATCGTATTGAATGTGAGGGATATTACCGAGCGCAAGCAATCCGAAGCCGCCCTGCGCGAATCGGAACGGCGTTCGCACGAGATGTTAGAAAATGTTGAACTCATCGCCGTCTTCCTTGATCTGGAAGGGCGCGTCAGTTATTGCAATGAATTTCTTTTACGGCTCACGGGTTACACCCGCGACGAAGTAGTAGGCTGCGATTGGTTCGCGCAGTTCGTGCCAGACGTTCACCCCGATGTCAAAGAAACTTTTATACAAGGATTAAAACGGGGTGCGCTTGCGGCGCACTACGAAAACCCGATTCGCACCAAGAGCGGTGAAGAACGGCTCATCCGTTTTAGCAACACGCTTTTGCGCGAGGCGCAAGGCAAAATTATTGGCACGAGCAGCATTGGCGAAGACATCACTGAACGGAAACGCGCTGAAGAAAAATTGCGTCGCTCTGAAGAACGATTCGCCAATGCTTTTAACGTGAGTCCTGCCGGGCTAACGATCACCCGCATCACCGACGGGAAATTCATTGACGTCAACGATTCCTTTCTTCGCATGTTTGAAGTGAGTCCTGCCGGGCTAACGATCACCCGCATCACCGACGGGAAATTCATTGACGTCAACGATTCCTTTCTTCGCATGTTTGAATTCACTCGCGAAGAGGCGATTGGGCATACATCAATAGAGTTGAACATACTCAGCCTCGAGGAGCGCACCAAACTTATTCAGGCGCAAATCGAGTCGGGAGGACTACGCCATGCCGAACTCCTGGCACGGTCAAAATCTGGCAAGACCATAAATATCTTGTTCTCCTCAAAGCCGATGGATTTGGAAGGAGAGGCTTGTCACGTTACGACCATGATAGAAATCACCGAGCGCAAACGGGCGGAAGAAGAGATTCGCAAACTGAACACCGAACTCGAACAGCGCGTCGTCGAACGCACCGCCGAGTTGCAACAACAATATCGCCGCCAAACCGCGTTGGCTGAGATCGGCATTGCAATCAACCAACCCTTTGAACTACAGCAAGTTCTAGAAAAAATTGTAACGCTGACCGAAAAATATCTTCCGGCGAGCGGCGGGGCGAGCGTGATCTTGTGGGATGCCGAAAAAGAATCGTTCACCATGAGTGCCTCTTCGGTGTCTCAACAACCCAAGGAAATGGGCGCGCAACGGGTGAGGCGCAGTGGCGGCGCCAGTCGCTGGATCGTTGACCAGCGCCAACCGTTGATCGTGTCGGATGCGCGCACCGATCCTTTCAGCGCCAATCGGATGTTGGATGAATTTGGTTTACAAGCTTATATCGGTCTACCCTTAGTCTTTGAAGATCAATCGCTCGGTGTGTTATATGCTCTCGACAAACAACCGCGCGACTACACACCACGCGATCTTGATTTCTTGACAGCGTTGGCAACACGCGCTGCTGTCGCTATCAACAAAGTGCGGGTGCATGAAACATTACAGAGCGTCAATAAATTAT